>DAOUDD010000137.1:0-21995 GCA_034431765.1 Ktedonobacteraceae bacterium
CCGGAAGCGGCGCGGGGGTTCATCCTATAAATAGGGGGGTGCCGAAGGGGGGACTCGAACCCCCATGCCCGTTAGAGCACAACGCCCTGAACGTTGCGTGTCTACCAATTTCACCACTTCGGCTCATCCACTCGGGACGAACATAATAATACAGGATTCTCTCTATCTTGTCAATAGGCTGCGCAACGAATTTACAGATGGGTTTGTCTTTCCTCTTTCCTCTCCTTCGCTGACTTCGTGGTATAATAAGGGTTAGTCCTTCCTACCTACCTGTGGAGGAGTTTGTGCGATGACAATGCAACATCCAGTGGGAGATATAGGCTGGTGGCGCTATGATCAGCCAACCTCTGAAGAGATGCATCTCAGCGGTGGGCTTCTTGTTGAGGATTGGCCTCACGCCCGCCAGGTGATGTGGCTGGCAGTGCAGCTTTTCGATGTGACGCAACCGCTCCACCGTCTGGATGAGCACGCTCGCAGCATGCTTCAGCGGGCTGCGTTCCTGCACAACACGGGGATGCTGATTGAGACACGTCGCCATCACAAACATTCATTTCGCTTAATTAAAGAAACTCCTCTCCCCGGTTTTACGGATGAGGAGCGCTATGAAATTGCTTGTATTGCTCGCTATCATCGCCGTGCTCTGCCCAGTAAACATCATCAGGAGTTTGAGGCGCTCTCTCCATCTGGACGTGAGCGTGTTTCGCGCCTTGCCGCACTGCTGCGTATCGCTGATGCCCTCGATTATAACCATGATGGGCGTGTGCTGGGCCTGTTGCCTCGTCCAGAACTATGTAATACGAAGACCTGGGCCGTTGCTGTACAACTTCGCTCATTAGCAGAGCTCGATGAAGAGTTGGAGCAGGTGCGCGAGAAGGCTGATCTTTTCGAGCGTGAGTTTAGACGCAAACTGCTCCTTTTCGTTCAAGAGACTGAGCAGGAGCCTAGCTCTCCAAGCGGTAGTCTGTAGAGAAGTGTTTTGGTAGAGAGCTGGCCTGTCAGGTATGCCCTTTGCGGTTTAGTTTAGAACTCTACTTTTGCGTAATACAAGTGCAGCACCACAGGATTGATCAGAAGCGATCCATAACTCTGCCTGCTTTTCACCACGGTATGTATGTGTGACATTGTGCGCATCCAGGTAACGCTGAGCCTCATCCATATCCCGTACGCTCACACGCATGCGGCAGAGACTCTCGCCAAAGGTTGCGAGATGATGTGCCAGTCCACCGGCGTCCGCAAGGGAGCGTGGGGGTGTAGAAGGTGTACCTGTTGCACCTCGTCTCGTATCCAAAGGTGCGGCAAGCTCGAAATATTGCTTCCCTGTGCCAAGTGCAAATGAGACAAGTCGAGCATTCCACTCTTCTTCAACAAAGGGTTCGGATGCCCGAATGCCATAGATGTGCTCGAAGCGTCTCGTTGCTTCTTCCAGATTCGCTACAGCTATCGTTGTGCTGTAGACTCCAACCGCGCCGAGTGGATGCTCTGGTGGCGCTTGCCAGCCTGCCAGGCGAAAGCGTCGCTCATCACCGCTACTATCGTGCTGGATGAGAAAGGGATAGCTCTGCGCCATGTCAGGACGCTCGATATCGACCCGTGTCCAGCTTCGGATCTGCCCATTCGTGCTTTGCAGCGATCCTGGATTGGGTCCGATAATCGGCACACCTCGCTCCTTCATAGCCTGACTATCCCCTTTAAGATCATTCGAGCCAAGCACAAAGTTGACGTATCCATCTCCTTTCGCTAATCGTGCCAGCATGCTCAGTTGCGCCTCTCCTGGCTCGTGAATGGTGATGAGTTCCAGGTAGGTATCCGCGATTACGATAATGCTGTTCCCGGTCCCACCACTTGGATGTGTACCTCCACCACTTACTGTTAAGCCGAGCTTCTCGCCAAATGTTGCGCTTGCTCTCTCCAGATCGGAGACACCGATAATCACATGATCGATTCCTACAAACATACGCTATCCTTCCTGACTCTAGCGGGGTGTCCATACAACAAAGAAAAAGGAGCGGGTTCTGTCCCGCTCCTCAGGAATTGTCATATAGTAGCTCTATTATTGAGCGCGGACCAACTCACGCGCCTCGCGTTCGCGCCTGACGGGAACCTGATCGCGCTTGCCTCCACCCAGGTATTTGAAGCCCCACTCGCCCTTATCCCACATCACCAGCAGCATACTGGCGTTGAAGATTGATGAGTAGGTTCCACTGAAGATACCGATCAACAGTGTCAGCGTGAAGGTGTGGATACTCGTGCCGATACCGGTGAACAGGAACAGCGTGAGCAAGGTAAAGAGCACGGTGAGCGAGGTATTGAGCGAACGTGCCAGCGTCTGTACCAGGCTAGCGTTGACGATCTCCTCAAACGTCTCATGTGTGCGGCGCTGCATATTCTCGCGCACGCGGTCGAACACCACAATGGTGTCATGCACCGAGAAACCGACGACTGTCAGCAGTCCGGTGATAAACAGAGCGTCAACCTGGATGTCGAAGAGTTTGCCCAGGATCGAGAAAATGCCTACTACTACCAGTACGTCATGCAAGAGCGCGATAATTGCGCAGACCCCATAGCGCAACGGACGTGCTACTTTGCGGAACGAGAACCAGATGTAGAGCAGAATGAAGGCTGATGCAGCCAATACCGCAAGGAAGGCATTCCTGGTCGTCTCGTTAGCTACCGCTGGCCCCACGTTCGAATTGCTGAGAGCGAAGACGTAGATGCCAGCCTTTTGAAAGGCACCTTGAATCTGCGGAATCGTAATCTCGTTCTTAGCTCCTGTTGGTGCCGTACTGATAGTCGAGCGGGTGAGAATGTTAATGGTCTGATTTGTTGTGCCTTGAGTTACATCTTCAACCTTTACAGGGATAGTTGCAGGATTTGCATTTGCTGTGGGTGTAGCCGCTGTCGTTGGACTGGCTTGAGTCTTGGGTGTAGCGGGACCCTGCACAGCAGGGGTAGCCGTTGCAGTCGCGTTCGTTCCACTGGCGGCTTTTGTTATATCACTTGTCTTAGGCAAATTCTCTAATGCAGCTCTAATATCACTAACGTTGGGAACGTTTGTGAAGCCTGTAATGGCGTACAATGTATAACCTTGTCCATTAGTGCCTGGAACGTTGCTGACTTTGTAGTTCAGCGCTGACTTGAACTTGTCTTCAAGTTTCTTCTGTACATCACTGCGCACGTTATCGTCAATCTGTGTGTTAAAGCGCACCCAGATGGTCTTCTGACTGCTGGTTTTATCAGTCCCTTGATCGTTGCCCAGAACAACCTGCTCACTATTCAGGTTGAAGGGCTTGAGTATATCGGTTACCTGTTGAGAAGAGATGGGTTTCTGCGGCCGTAGGGTAGCATTCGATCCATCGGTGAAATCAATACTCAGGTTCAAGCCAAAGAGAAACAGGGCAATGACACCTGGAATGATGATCAGCAATGAGATAAGGATAAAAAGCTTACGATACTTTACCAGATTAAGCACAACGCCCTCCTCTACACTGCGCTACCTGCACGGTCGCGTCGCGCTAAACCGACTGCTGGCTTGGGTTTGGCAATCGCGTCTGCTGACAGTCCGAACAATGCAGGATGATTGATGACGCCAGTCGGCACGAGCAAGTTGAGCAGCGTTCGTGTGACGACGATAGCGGTGAACATACTGACGATAACACCCAGGAAGAGGGTGATGGCGAAGCCAACAATGATGGTTGCTCCAAAGTTGCTGCCAAATCCATATAGAACGGCGCAGGTGATCAGCGTCGAGCTATTAGAGTCGCGAATCGAGGGCCAGGCACGTTTCCAGCCCATATCAATTGCAGCCGCGAGGGTTCTGCCAGCGCGCAGCTCTTCCTTGATGCGCTCAAAGATGAGCACGTTCGCGTCTACTGCCATACCAATCGAGAGGATGAAACCGGCGATACCTGCCAGTGTGATAGTAACCCCTAGAAGTTTGAAGATGGCAAACGTGAGGATGGAGTACAGAACCAGGGCAATGTCAGCCAGCAGACCTGGCAGGCGATAGTAGAGCAGCATAAACAGCATAACGATGCCAATGCCAATTGCACCTGCGAGCAGGCTCTTGCGAATCGCCTCATCTCCCAGAGTTGGGCTGATCGTCTCCTCACTAATCTTTGTTAAGGTGACAGGGAGTGCACCATATTTCAGATTGTTGACGATGTCCTGAGCGCTCTTCTGTGTAAATCTGCCAGTAATCTGCCCATTACCAGTGATTGCGCTTTGAATTGTCGCTGATGTAATCACACTTCGATCCAACGTCACGGTCATCGCCTTTTGAACGTTTGTCTGTGTGAATGAAGCGAACTTATTGATTGCATCCCCCTGCATCTTGAATTCGATCAGGTAGGCATTGGTCTGTGGGTCTTGACCAACCTGTAGTGCACTCGGGTCAAGATCTCGTCCTGTAAACCAGGGTTTCCCGCCAGGATTATCTTGTGTGTATTGGGATGGATCGAATGCTTGATTCTGTGGCAGAGTAGTTGTCCCTGTAAGCCAGAATTCGAGCTTGCCCGTACGCAGGAGCGTATTCACCGCATCTTCTTCGTTACCGTTGAAGTGAGGTAGATCAACCGCAATGGCGGGATTACTGTTTGTGGTAATGAGACGAATGCTCGGCTCTTTCAACCCCAGGCCATTCACACGTGACTCGATGACGTTGCGTGTGGTCTGCATATTCTCGGTTGTCGCTGTCGGATCTTTCGGATCTTTCGGAGCGAGCAAGACGCGCAAGCCGCCTTGTAGGTCAAGCCCTTCGGTGATGGTGAATGGATTGTTGATGCCGTACAGGGGCTTGTTACCGCGCGACTCCTGGTTGGGCCAGAAGACAACGAACGAAGCACCCACCGCCAGTAAGATAATGAAGAAGAGGAGTGGAAGTGTTCCTCGCCGCATAAATACTGTTTCCTCTCTCTTGATAACGAATACACGGGAGCAAGCGAAACGCTCCCGTCTCTTCCTTGAGACGTGCGGTAACACATGCCCCCGACTAGCAGGCAAAGTGTGTCACCCTGTTTTTGTGCAGTATAACATAGTTGCCGAAAGTTGCCTATCCTCTCACTCAGTTCTGCTCGCTTGCCAAACTCGAGAACGTGTAGTCCTTCGGCTCTCTATTCACTACGAGCAGTATACACGAGGAGTTGTAGCCTCTTAGGAGCAAATAGAAAATTGGGTAACGCGCTCCTGTTCTTGGACTAGCTGACATCTCCAATTACGACTATGCAGCATCTCCAATTACCAGGAAGGGGAAGATAAAACGTCTCTATTTATTAGAGCGTATATATCATACATACCATATATGCTGATAGAGCAAGTGACGAGACAACAATGTGTTTCGCAACTCTACCATATCTGATAGGCAGTAATGGCTTGCTCAGCGCCGAATTCTCTCCTCCTGTACCTATTTGCGAGGGAAGAAACGTCACTTCTAGCACATCACAGCCTGGTGTATCTTTAAACCGGTGGGAGATTTTTCGTGAAAGCCTCGATGTACTTTAATTATACCTCGCGCTCTCTTGTGCGTGGTGGGCAGAGAACACTGCTGGCGATCTTTTGTGTCGCGATAGGTGTGCTGGCAATTGTCTCTTTGCAATTGGTCGGCTTGATGATCAACAATGCGTTCAATACCAATGTGCGTGATGCAAACGGTGGTGATATCGCTGTGCGCTCGCAGAACCAGCCCTTTAAGCAGGACGAGCTCGACTACTTCGGGCAGCTCAAAAAGAATAAAACGATCACTGACTACACGGCTTCAATTAGTGCTCAAGGGTCAACAGGTTCCAGGGTATCGCTGCGCGAATCGTTCTCTGTGCGCGTAGTCAATCCAAAGAGCTATCCGGTGGTGACGCCGCCAACCTTTACCACTCCCACCAATGGCAAAATTGCCGATCTCCTGAAAAATAATCAGGTGATTGTCACGCAGCCATTTATTGATCAGTACAAGAAAAAAATCGGCGATAAGCTGGAGATTCATATCGGCTCACAGACGCAAGGAACACGTGTCATTCACGCAAAGATTCAAGGTATTGTGACTGAGTCGGGCGTACTTGCGCAGGCCGGCAGCCTCGTTTTGCTCTCTATCGACGACTACAAAGCTGCGACACCTCAGGCAAGCAGTTCGGCACCACAGAATGGTGCCCCTGCACAACAAAACGGGTCACCCGCGCAACAGGATCAGGGTGCCAATCCACCGCAAAACGGAACACCAGCAGTGCAGAACGGAGTACCCCCTCAGCAAGGTGGGACACCTCCACAACAAAATGGAACGCCAGCGCAACAGGGGACGCCTCCTGCGGGGCAGAGTGGTGCGGCTCCTCCACAGAATGGCAGTCCTTCTCAATCAGGGGGAACCTCGCCAGCGCCAGGGGGTGAGACAACAGCTCAAGGTTCTACAACGCAGCCTGCTGGATCTGGTACGGCAAATGCAAAAGAGAATATCTTCTATGACCGGGTGGATATAGTAGCGCCAGCAACACATATCAATGATGCGGTGAAGAAGATTCAGGGCGAGTTTCCAGTTGCCAATACCCAGACCGCTACCGATGCGTTGAAGCAGCAGCAGGACTCGATTGACAATATTCGGAAGTTCCTGGAGATTGCGGGCTTGCTGGCTCTGCTTATTGGTGGCGTAGGTATCGTCAACACCATGCAGGTGTTGCTCTCACGTCGCAAAACAGAGATTGCGATGCTCAAGACAACAGGCTACCGTCGGGCCGACCTGTACCTCCTGTTCGGCCTGGAAGCAGGCTTGCTTGGACTGATCGGAGGAGTGATCGGCGCGCTGGCTGCTACAGGTGTCAGCTACCTCGTGCGCAATCTGGTGGTACAGACCTTCCAGCTCAACATCCCCTTTGTGCTTGACTGGTTTACTATTGCCGGCGGCGTCATAATCGGCCTGGCAACAGCGTTGATCTTCGGACTGCTGCCAATTGTCCAGGCGGCCAATATTCGTCCCTTGAATGTGATTCGTGATCTACCAGAGGGTCGTGGTGCAACAAGCGTGCTGTTGACGATTGGTCTGCTAATCGTCCTATCAGTGCTCTTCTGTGTGCTAGCAATTGTCGTGCTCAATAACGACATCTTCCTCGGCGTGACCTCTGTGTATGGAACATTCGTCTTCCTCGCGCTGCTGAGTCTGCTCTTTGGTCTGATTATCCTGGTGGTGAGTAGATTACCGGTTCCTGAGCGCTTTAGCATTGGTTATCTCGCGCTTGTTGTTGCGCTGGTAGCCATATCTGCGCTGCTCTACCTGGTTCTGCCAGCCTTTGGTCTGCTCGCGCTGGTTGCTTCTCTGCTCGGTTTTATCGTCGTGCTCCTACCCCGTACAATGAAGGCGACGACAAAAATGGCTTTGCGCAATCTTGGGCGGCAACGCACACGCACAACCACAACGATGCTGGCGCTGTTCGTCGGTATCTTCACCATTGGACTGATTCTGGTGCTGGGGCAAAACCTGCGTGAGCAGATTGACAAGCTGATCTCGAATTCCCTCAATTATAACGTCTTTACTATCACTGCCAACGATGATACAACGAAGTTGCGCGAAAAGATCAGAGCAATCCCTGGCTTGAGTTCATATCAGCAACATGGATTAGCCTCGACTGTTCCTGTTTCGATTAATGATAAGCCGATTGGCACATTGTTGCCACGAGGCGATGCGGCAAAGGCATCACAAACATCTTTAGGAAGAAGCGGCGCGCTGTACTTCTTGAGCGGTGTGGAGGGCTTCGATGTCGGGAATAATCAGCTTCCACCACCAAGTTCAACAAAGGTGATCAAAGGGCGCAATCTCCAGTTGAGTGATGCTGGTACCGACAACGTTGTGGTTTCAAATCTTCTAGCCGAGTTGGATCCGTTCCATGTCAAGTTGGGCGACAAGATTACACTGGCAAGCACTGATCGCAGTGCGACACGAACTGTAACTGTGGTTGGGATCTATCGCTCCTCCGGCTTTAGCGGGACGTTGGAACCGATTGTCGGCACGCTCGACACCGTTAAGGGACTCTCGCTTGCGAGTTACAGTCAGTCGATCTTCTATATGAAGGTCGATGTGCCTAAATTGAATCAGGCGGTTGATGTAATTGGGGCGACAGTGCCCAATGCCTTTGTTCTGAATCTGGCGAATATTACGCAATTCATCGACCAGTTGCTCAACGATATCCTGTTAACGTTAACCACAATTGCCTCTCTCTCGTTAATCGCTGGCCTGATTATTATCGCGAACGCCGTAGCTCTGGCGATGCTAGAGCGGAGACGTGAACTGGGTATTCTCAAATCGGTTGGCTATACCAGCCGCACCATTCTAGGCGAAGTATTGCTAGAAAATGGCGTCGTTGGCGGGCTTGGTGCGCTGTTAGCGATGCTTCTGGTCACAGTGGTCACAGCAATTCTTGGCGCATTCGTCTTCAAATCCAATTTCGCTGTGAGCACCTATGTGACATTCTCGTTGGTTCTTGGCTCGGCGCTGTTAGCAATGATCATTGCTGCGCTTGTCGCCTGGGGCTCAGTACGTGTGCGTCCTCTGGAGGTGTTGCGCTACGAGTAAAGCTGCTTACAATGGCAGCAGAAGAAGGGGAATTTCCATCTCCTCTGGCGTCAGACCGCCGTGGTGTCCCTGGAAACGCATGGTAAATTTCCCTTCTTCATACCACCAGACCGACTCATTTTTATATGGGAGAATAACGACATTTCCCACTCGTTCTAGAAACGTAGCTGATGGAAGCTGCTTACCAAAGAAGTGCTCGTTCAGCAACTCGGACGTGCGGTAAACCTCTGCACGTCCAAGCAAACGCTGTTGCAACTCCACCACCAGCTTATCTACATATTCCTCTTTGACATATAAGAACATATCTCGTGCTGAACCTGCTGGCACCAGCACTGTCCCCTGCCGGTTTGTCTTGAGATACCGTACAATGTCCGGGAATTGTATGTTGAGATAGTACGTATTCTGTGGCTCAACTTCCACCTGGCCGTGATCAGCAGTCATGATAAAGAGCGTATTCATAGCTTTTCCGCGCAGTTGTTTAAAAAACAACTGCTCAAGTTGCTGAAAAAAGGCGTCAACAGCCTTTTCAAATTGCCACGAGCTTGGGCCATGGTTGTGGCAGGCTGTATCAATGCGGTCAAAATAGAGATAGTAGTAGCCTGGAGTCTGTGTTCTGGTTGTCAAAAGTGTAAGCAACGTTTTGCATGCTTCTGCAAGCGTGCTATATGGATGAACAGTTGCGCCGCGAAAGACAACGTTGGAGTAGGTCGAGGGTGTATACGTCTGAGATTGAAGGATATGCGATTGCACACCCAGTTGCCGTAGCGTCTGGTAGAACGTCTGCTGAGGAAAATAGTGGCTCGCAGGTATTGCAGCTCGTTTGAGTGTATCACGTGTCACTTTGTCTGCCGAGTAAGAGAATAACAGCGGGGAGATAATGTTATCTACAAGTGGTTCGTAGTAATTCCACTCGTACACACCGCTCTGCCCGACATCCAGTCCTGTATGAAGACAGGTAACATGGGCAGCAGTGGTGGAAGGGAACTGGGAGGTTAACTTTGAGACGCGTCCTTGTGTGCTGAAGCGTTTCAGCAGGCTGTAACTGTCGGCATAGCGTTGAAAGAAACGCCAGCCAAAGGCATCGACAAAGAAGAGCACAACATTATCGTAGCTCGTCGGAAGTGTGTCGAGTACATCAGGTGGAAAAGGAACATGGCCTGTGTTAGTCAGAAGGAATTGGAGTGTTGCTGGAATATTGGAGAAGCAGTACGAGTGATAGAGTGGACGGATAAAGTTTTGTGAGAACTTCGCGCTGGCAACTGCCTGTAACGACGCTAAATTGAGCATCCTTTTTCCTGCTTCCTGGCATAGTATACTGAGCAGCATGCGAGAACAAATTGCTCCTTTTGCATGCTGGGTAGTAGTAGCAATCCAAGGCTCTACCATTCTCTTCTACATGGCACAAAAAAAGATTATTTTTATACTCCCTTCGAGTATTCTAAGGGAGAGATACAGCTCGCTAACTGTACGTTTCCTTTTGAAAGGGAAAGCGTGAAGCATGCAAATCAGGAAAAGTAGACGTCGCCAGCCCAGCTCTGGAAATCAGAACCAGGACATTGGTGTTATTATATATGACACGCATCTCTCTGAACAAATGGTTCACATTTCTAAGCAACAGAGTACTATAAGCGAGCCAGGCTATTGACATACTCGCTATAAATACAATAGAGGATGCTTATTGAGAAGAAATTAATAGGTGTGATTTTACATATAAAAAGAAAAAGGGATTTACCCTATCTATAGGGCGAGAAGAGGAACGGTATGTACTCAGTACAAGATCTGTGTAAGGGTTGTGGTAAACCTATACACGGTGAATATATTCAGGCGTTAGGCGGATCCTGGCATCCAGAGCATTTTGTCTGCGCTGCCTGCGGTCGCCCAATTAGCCAGCAACAATTTTTTCTGCATAATGATGCGCCCTACCATAGTACCTGCTATAGCCAGCAGGTTGCACCGCACTGTGTCTACTGCGGAAAATCGCTTATGGGCGAATACTTGATTGATCATTGGGGAACGACGTATTGTAAAGAGCATCAGGGGCAGTACCCAGCCTGCGCTTTTTGTGGTCGTCTTGTACCACCAGCTCAGCAAGAGGGGAATGCAGATATTGTCCGTTGTCCTGTCTGTCGCTCCTCTGCAATCGAAATCGTGATAGAGGCGCGCCCATTGTTCTCTCAAGTCACGCGCTGGATTGGGAGTCAAGGTTTGACCTTCAATAATCTGCCCTTGTGCCTTGAACTGTGTGATCGTGCGAAGCTGGCAACACTGTTACGCGACCAGAGCGGGTCACATACGCTTGGTGCGACAACCAGTGTGACACATACTGAAAATGGTCGAGTTGTACGGAGAGAGGTGAGCGGTATCGCAGTACTGCACGGACTGCCTGCCACATTGTTTCAGGGTGTCACAGCGCACGAAGTGGGCCACGTCTGGTTGATTGTGCACAATGTGCGTGGACTGCCGGACTGGGCTGAAGAAGGCTTCTGCGAATTGCTCTCCTACCGTTACTACGCCGATTTACAGACGCCGGAGAGCCGTTATGCAGCCGAGGCCATCGAGCGCAATCCCGACCCGGTCTATGGCGAGGGTTTCCGCCGAGTCCGTGCCCTTGCTGATACACACGGTTTTGCCCGTTTCCTCGCCATTCTACGCAACACGCGACGTTTGCCAACGCGTTGATATCGGCTTTTGTCCAGTACAATCAGCGCTTGGTCATGCGAGGATCCAGAGCATCGCGTAGCCCGTCTCCAACCAGGTTGCAACTGAGCACGGTCAGGAAGATCAGTATACCGGGAATGAAGATCAGGCTGGGATTGGAGTCAAAGAAGCCACGCCCCTCGTTGATCATGCTGCCCCAACTGGCGATAGGAACCTTTACGCCGAAGTTGAAATAGCTCAGCACCGACTCAAGAATGATATTGCTGCCCACCAGGAGCGTGGCATTGACAATAATCGGACCCGCCGCGTTTGGCAGGATGTGACGAAACATCAGGCGCAGCTTCTTCGCGCCAATCGACTCAGCCGCCTTCACATACTCACTCTCCTTGAGTGCCAGAAACTCGCTACGAACCAGGCGAGCAGAGTTGGTCCAGCCGAAGATAGCGATCAGCACAATCACACTGAAAGGTGTTCCATTGGTAAAGGTTGCAGATAGGACAAATAGGAGCAGATAGAGCGGAATGGCAAGAATTGTGTCAGTTGTGCGCATCAGAAGATTGTCAATCACGCCACCGAAGTAACCGGCAAAGGCCCCGATCAGTGTTCCCAGCACAATTGCAATGAGCATAGAGCTGAGTCCGACAAGTAGCGAAATCTGTCCACCCACCATTGCGCGTGCGAATAAATCTCGGCCCAGATTGTCAGCGCCAAAAGGAAATTGTGCTGATGGGGGTGAGAGCGGCGTTGCAACTCCAATGTCATTTGGATTGTTATGTCCGCTAATCAACGGACCAAGAAAGCAGAAGAGAAAGAGCAGGAGCAAAAATATTCCTCCCACCGTTGCCAGACGATGGCGGAGAAAACGTTCGAGGATAATACGTCCCTGGCTCTGTCTTTTGTATGAGAGCGGCTGTGCAAAGTCGAGATTGACTTCTTCCGCCTCTATTCTAGCTGATTGTTCTGGAAGATCCATCACAACACCTTCTTCCTTGTATTGCAGGCGGCACATCCTGTTACGAGTAACGAATACGTGGGTCCATCACGCCATAGAGAACGTCTGCGACCAGGTTGAAGAACACGACCAGCACGCCTCCCAGCAGCAGCATCGAGAGCAAGACAGGGTAATCGCGCTTCTCCAAAGAATTAATGAAGAGCAGCCCCATGCCAGGCCAGGCGAAGACACCTTCCGTAATCGTCGCGCCACCCGCGATTGCACCGAAGTCAATCGCGACAATCGTGATCAGTGGAATCACCGCGTTGCGCAATGCATGACGCAGGACCAGGTTTATTGGCGACACTCCTTTTGCTTTCCCGGTACGAATGTAGTCCTGACCGTTGACATCGATCAAGCTCGTGCGCAGATAGCGGCTCCAGCGTGCAGTGAACGTGATGGAAAGCACAATCATCGGCAACATGAGGTGCAGAAGATGGTCAATCAGTGCATCAAACGGTTCAAAGGTGACACCAGGTGTGACAGTACCGGAGGTTGGCAACCAGTGCAGATCCACGCCAAAGAAGTTTTGTAGAAAGAGTCCCAGTAAGAAGATCGGCATAGAGATGCCAAAATAAGCCAGCGTCGTAATTGTATAGTCAAGTGGTCTTCCCTGCCGTTGTGCCGAAATAGTGCCCAGAATAATAGAAAGCAACAGCGAGAGTGCAAAGGCGCTGATAAATAGTTCCAGCGTGGCAGGAAGTCGATCCGCAAGCACCATTGTGACCCGTTGATTCGTCGCAAACGAAAAGCCGAAGTCACCCGTTAGAGCATTTTTGATCCATTTGACGTATTGTACTGGCAAAGGATCGTCTAGGCCAAAGCTAGCTCGCAGTGCTGCCCGTCCCGCTGTGTCTAGATCGGGGTTATCGAACGCTGCCTCCGGTCCTCCCGGCAACGAGTGGATCAGCAAGAACATCAGGATCGAGATCAGGAAAAGTAAGGGAATCGCCTGCAACAAACGCCGCGTAAGATATTGTCCCATACAAATCTCCTTTTAAGCCAGGGTGAGGCGAGGTTCAGGAGCAGAACCGTATGAATCGATGAGGAGGGTAATGATTTCACCCTCCTTTTTCCTATCAATGAAGGGCAACACAAACAATGCGTCGCGTCCTACTTAGAACTTGACGGGCACTTGCCGTTGTCGCACCACCAATCCCAGATGTTGACCGTCTCCGAGGCAACAAACGGACCTGGTTTGTAGTTATTTGTCCCCTTCTTTGAAATGTAAATGTCGTTTGGGCTGAACAGCGTCACAACAGGAGCATCCTGCAAAATTATCTGGTGGATGGCGTTGAAGACCTTCTGCCGTGTGTTTGGATCGGCTGACTGCTGCTCTTTTACGAACAGCGCATCCATAGCAGGATTGCAGTACCAGTTGAAATTGGACTTGCCGATCTGGTCGCATTGAAAGGCAGAGGCATCGTTCGCATCGTAATTGTAGCTGCTTGACCATTCGGCCAGATCGTATTTTCCTGCCTCACCACTATGCAGGAAGGTGCTGAAAAACGTGCTGGCTGGATAGTTCTGAATGTTGATCTTGACGCCGATTTTCTGGAAATTCTGCTGATTGATTGCTTCATCTTCAGCACGCCAGGTATTATTAGCCGTCGTTGAATATTGGAACTCCAGGCGCTGCCCATTCTTCTGACGTACACTATCGCTGCCTTTTGTCCAGCCCGCCTGATCGAGCATCTTGTTGGCAGCATCCAGGTCAAATTTAGGACATTGAATATCGGGTTCATAGCCTGGTTTGTATGCGGGACTATGATCGGTACAGATTGATAGACCTGCACCCTGGCGGGCAAGCGCAATCAACTTCTGACGGTCAATTGCCAACCCCATCGCCTTGCGCACCGTAACATCCTTGAGCGCAGGGTTGTTCTGGTTAAAGTGCAGCGCCTCATAGCCTGCACCAGTACCAAAGGTCAGCGTATAGTTGCTCAGATTCTTATATGAGGGAATCTTCGCAGCATCCAGGAACCAGGCCGAGTCAATTGAGCCGGACTTCAAGTCTTCGAGAACAGTCTCCTGATTTGACACGGCGCGGAAAACGACCTTATCCAGATGGGGCAAGCCTTTGGAGGCGAGATAGTATTTGGGATTGCGCGCCAGCGTGTAGTGGTCGCCTGGTTTGCTTTCCGTCATCACAAAGGGACCGCTCGTTACCTTAGGGAAGAGGTTGTCAGGTGTTTTCTTGATCTGATCTGGTGGAATGCTCTCAAAATGGTGTTTGGGCAGTGGTGCCTGACTACCATCGGTCCACAGGGGGAGGAAGGGGGCAAAGGCATCCTTGAGGTGAAACGTAATGGTGAGCTTATCCGCCGAAACATCGGCTGAAGCGATATGACTGACAATCGCAGTGCCCGCCGAAGCAAATTTCGGATCGGCCCATAGCTTCCAGGTGAAATCGACATCGTCAGCGTTGAGCGGTTCGCCATCCGACCAGGTCAGATTCGGGCGCAGGTGGAAGGTCCAGGTCTTAGAATCACTGCTGATGCCATGATTCTGCAATGTAGGTACCTCAGTCGCTAGCCCTGGACGTATCTGACCGGTTGAGTCTCCAACAAGCAGTGGAGCGTAGAGACCCTGCATCACCATCGAAGCAAACGTCTGAACAGTGGCATTTGGTATGAACGAGTCAGGTTCGTTGACCAGATCATCGATCCACACCCCCCCATTGGTTGCTTTACTGGTTGTATTTGGTGTGTTGGGCTTGCCTGTCGGTCCGCAGGCGGCGAGAAGCAGCGTAAATATACTGAGCAATGATATCAGGACGAAAATAGAGGGGGGAGATTTGTGCATGAGGCTGTCCTCCTCAGTGATTACTCGCGTTTACATTGTACACAGTCAAAGTCGTTGTGCTGCTGCACGGGTCGAAGTAGTCGCCTCTCACAATAACCACATTTCCCACAAATACATGCTTATACTACGTCATGAAGAAGGTATTTCTCACATCCTTATTTCTTGCCATCGGAGAAAGCAGGACCCCAGGAGGAGACATATTGAGGCGTAATAATAATGAAGGGGGCATGCTCAAGATCCATAGTACGATACTGTATATAGCGCTCACGTAAGAGTGGTAGGACATGTTTGTGCCGCTCGTCATCGGCTTCGACGATCTCGGCCTCTCCATGTATCAGAACGTAACCGAGTTGAGACCAATCGTCATCGTAGCGGTCAATCAAGAGTGAAACCTGAGGGCGTGTTTCGATGTCGCGTACCCGTCGCAATTGTTTGACTGGCACACTCTTTGGCTTGGCATCAAGGGCGATAGAGAAAGCTGTTCCATCAAATGCGTAGCAGACAGGCACAAGCGTTGGATTTCCCTGCTCATCCGCTGTTGCCAGGCGTGCTACTCTGTGACTGTGCACAAACGCCATCTCATCTGCCGTCAACGCACTGCGTTTTGCCACGTATCTTGCTATCTTTCTTCTTGAAGACATCAATATAGTAATAGCATGCAGAAACGAACTACTCGTTTCTGCATGCACAGAACTATTAGCGGCCCGCGACTGAAATTTTCTCTACTTCTGGGATAATTTGTGTTGCCAGCACATCAAACACTTCGAGGTCTGTTACGTTCTTGAGGATAATGATTGCATGATCAATTCCCTGCTGCGCTAACTCCCCAAATGTGTCGATTGCTTGATTGGGCGAGAGCGTGTCATTGCGACCATCACGTGTGATAGTAAGCGGGCCGAGTGTTGTTTTTTCGATCTCTTCATATGGACGGCCTAGCGTCTGGCAATGATCGCGCAGAATATTCAATTTGCGCTGCAATCCTTCTTTTCCTAGCTGTGTGAAGAAGTTGCACGCGTCAGCATACTGCGCTACCAGGCGCAGTGTTTTACGCTCGCCAGAGCCGCCGATCAGAATTGGTGGACGTGGCCGTTGCACCGACTGTGGTGAATTGAGCGGACGCTCCAGCGTGTAGTGGGTGCCATGAAATGGCTTCTCGTCGCCCTGCCACATCTGGTGTGCGATCTGTAACGTCTCCTCCAGGCGTTCGAAGCGCTCAACAAGCGGTGGGAAAGGAACGCCCAATCCCTTATGCTCCTCCTCATTCCACGCTGCACCGATACCGAAATATGCGCGTCCATGTGAAAGCACATCCAGTGTCGTCGCTGTCTTCACCAGCAGACCAGGATAGCGATACGTCACGCCGGTCACCATTGTGCCTAGCTTGATATGATTGGTGCGCCCAGCGGCAAAGGCTAGCGTGCTCCAACCTTCCAGCATCTCCATCTCCGGTGGTCCGGCAAAGCCGATCTGGAAGAAATGATCCATCACCCACAAACTATAAAAGCCTGCTCGCTCGGCCCGTTGTGCAATGATCGCAAATGTATCCCCAAGTTGAGCCTGATCATGTGAATACGTAAAAACGGGGACTTGTAAACCCAGGCGCATGTTGTCACTCCTTTTGTAAATCTCATCTGATTGTAGAGTAGTGTTGGTAGCTTTCCTGCCATCAGTATACAAAAGGAAGCGAACAGTGCACAATAGTCACACACTTTTCGTGTTTGTTTATCAAAAGAAAATACACATATATAAGTATGTACTTTTGTTCTAACTCGTGATAGACTCCTCTCTATCAAATATGTACGTGGGAGGGAATTAGGAGTGTCGAATCACCACTACAATGGTATCTTGCAAATGGGCAAAAACTTCTAGAGTTTCACTTCGTCGTGCTTAAATTATGGGAGATTGATGCTGAGGCAATTCTGCAATCCGGTCTGGTTGGTCTGTTTCCGCTACTGCCACTGACGAAAAATGGCAAGCGGCAGCTGATAGGTAAATAGAACCATTAGTAGGCCTGTGTGAAAAAATGAAGAGGCTTTGACGTATGTGCGGTAGAGGCTTCTCTATCTCTACGCTTATATCTTTGTGGAAGGGAACTTTAGCATATGTCGATGGTGGATACCCCGCGTTCTGCACCACATCTACCCTCTTTACACATACAAGGCCACAGTAGAGGCTTTCTATTGCGTCCACTGTTGTTGCTTTTGTTTTTGTGCATATTAATCTGTTTTACTATCACTTTGCATATTATTGCACCTCCTGCTGATACATCAACTAGAGCATTTGTCACGCTCTGGCTTGTCAGTTTTTTGCCGTATCTAGCTATTTGCATACTTATTCTCGCGACGAAACCCCCTTCTGGACGATGGCGTTGGGGCGAATTGGGGATCATTCTTGTCGGTCTCGTTATTTTGTACGCTATTTTACTGCCCCTAGAGCCAGATCTTTCGCGTGATTCCTGGCGCTATCTCTGGGATGCGCGGGTCACTCTGCACGGCTATAGCCCCTATGTCTATGCTCCCCTCGATCCTGCTCTGACGCATCTGCGTAACTTCCTTCTGGATAATAGCCGCTTTCGTACTGTGCCGACGCTCTATCCCCCAGCGGCACAGGCCGTCTACCTGCTGAGTTATCTGATCGCGCCGGATAATCTGTTCGTTTTTAAGGGTATCCTGCTCGTGCTCAATCTCTTCACGACGCTGGCCCTGGCCCTATTCTTGCATAAGCGCGGACTCGATAGTAGCCGTTGTATTATCTATGCCTGGTGTCCGCTACCTATTGTGGAGTTTGCACTTCAGGGCCATCACGAGGCAATTACGATTCTCTATACAATGCTTGCGCTGCTCTGTTCACTCGGTGCCTGGCGTGGTAGTCGGGTGGTGACGGGCTTTCTGCTGGCACTGGCAACCCTGACAAATATCTATCCTCTGCTCTTTCTCCCGCTACTGCTGCGCTCTAGCTTTCCAGGGACACGAGCAGTCTTTCGTGTGCGTGCTCTCGTTGCCCATTTCCCACGGGGGCGAGCATTGTTTCTCAGGAGCAACCTCTTTGTGCTCCACCTGCTGCGCGCCTGTCGGAGGGATTGGGTATTGCTTATCACCTGCTTCACCACAATCGTCCTCGCATACGTTCCTTATATTATCCTGGGGCACGGGCACATTTTCGGCTTCTTTGGCACATATGTCAGCGAAGAATCGCCGAATGCAGGTCCATTACTGGTCTGGACACGTGCAATAGGTCAAAGAGTCGGTTTGAGCACCAATGGAACGTTATTGTTCGGATATGTTGTGGACCTGCTCGTTCTGGGAAGCGTTTTGTTGCTGGTAACTTCGCAATGTTGGCGAAAACGGCTGAGCGTGGAGGCCGGAGTGCTTATCTTGATCGGCACTATTTTTGCCTGCTCGACCCATATCTTTCCCTGGTACACAACAGCACTACTTCCCTGGATAGCACCACTTGTTGGACCACTCTGGCGACGGCAGAGTGGATGGCAAAGTAAGGGGATCGCAGTTGTCGTTGCCTGGTACTTCCCCTGTCTTGTTGGCATACACTACTTCTTCGATTCTCTGCGCGATTGGTCCGGCTACTACTGGCTCACTTACAACATAGTAGCTATAGGGCTATGTGTTGCTATAACGTTTGCACTTATTCGTAGACGAATCTTCAAGAGATTCGCCCCTGTTTTCGCAAGATAAGTGACCTTTTGCGAAAATAGTTGCACTCTTGCACGTGGTACGGAGAGGGGCAATCTCTCCTGCCCCATCGTGTATGCTCATTCAAAAAACATCAAAGGTGGTAGTGTTATGCAAAGCACACACTCCTCGTCTGGCGTAGCAGGGAAAGCTACACCAGAGAACGAAACTCAATCCTATTCTCGATTACGCACAATCTTAATATCTGCTCTAGCAGCTCCCGGAGCCGCTCTGCTTGCCAGCCTTGCGGCTGTTGTACTGATGGGACTTTTCCGCTTGCTTGCTGGGATTGCAACACCGGTAGAGCTGTTCGGCGATTATGTTTTGAAGCATATTAATGTTAACACCTTTATTCAATTGCTAATTCGCTTCTCTCCGAACTCCAAAACAGCCCCTCTTGGTCTGGCTTTATTGGGTATGATCGCAGCCGGTATTGCACTTGGCTGGCTCTATGCAGTGATCGTGGGCATAAGGCTTCCCGCACGTAGCTATCGCCCTGATCGGCGCGAATGGCTCACCGCGCTCTCTATTGGCATCGCGATGACGCTCGTTGGTGTGCTCTTGTTCCGCGATGAACTGTGGCAGAACTTCTACGGTCTGCCACTCGGCTGGGCAAGTTTCACCACTGGTTTGGCTCTGCTGGCTGACTTTCTCCTATATGCAGTTGTGCTCTGCCTCGCTTATCGTGCGATCCTGCCAAAAAGACCTGTCGCTGGTGTCTCTCCTGTCGCGCAGAACCGTCGCCTGCTCTTCTCTCGTGCCGGGGTTGCCCTTTTAAGTGCAGGTGGGGCAGCGGCATCTTATGGCCTGGTCCGCAAGTTTCTTGATAACTACACCTCATATGATGGAATGAATGCGCCAACACGCCATGACGTGACTCCTTTAATCACTCCAAACGCTGATCATTACGTTGTGACGCAGAATCCAGTTGATCCAAACGTCAATATCGGCCTCTGGCGTCTGGAGGTGACCGGACTGGTCAAGAATTCCGGTTCGTACACCTTTACAGAAGTGCAGCAGTTGCCCTCCACCTCGCGTGCCATTACGTTAGAGTGTATTGCTAACGGGGTCTCGAATGGAAGCCATCTTATCAGCACAGCGATCTGGCAGGGCGTCTCTTTGCGTACGCTGCTCGACAAACATGGGGGAGCCCAATCTAATGCAACACATGTAGCGTTCTACAGCGTCGATGGTTACAGTATCAGCCTACCACTAAAAGAGGTGCTCGAAGCCGATGCGCTGCTTGCCTGGCGTATGAATGGAGCTGAACTACCTCATCGCCACGGCTACCCCATGCGCGTGCTCATCCCCGGACGTTATGGCGAGGAGAACTCGAAGTGGCTGACACGCGTCGAGTTGACCGATCATTTTGTCGGTGGTCTCTATGCGAACCAGGGCTGGTACAATGGTCCTTTACACACGATGAGCCGGATTGATCATCCAAAGGGCCGTGTCTTTGTCGGGCAGCCGGTCGAGATCGGTGGCATCGCGTATGGAGGAGATCGCGGCATTCAGAAGGTCGAGATCAGTACAGATGACGGCGTGAGCTGGAATGTGGCAGATCTGGAACCGGCTCTCTCACCAGATGCGTGGGTCGCCTGGAGATGGCAATGGACCCCGCGCAGCGCTGGCAAGTACACTTTGCTCAGCCGGGCCACTGACAGTACCGGCCAGGTACAGACTGACAAGGTCCAGGGAACGGTACCCAATGGCTCAACTGGCTACTGCAAAGTCACTGTTGACGCTATGTAAGGATAGTGCAATGTCTCAACAACAGCCAACAATTACATTTTATGGCACCGACTGGTGTAGCGATTGCAAACGCAGCAAAAAGTTTCTGTGTGAGCAACGTGTTCGCTACAACTACATCAATATCGAGAGCGATGCCGAAGGACAGGCCGTTGTCCAGCGGCTGCAAAATGGCGGCCTGTCGATTCCCACAATTGTCTTCTCTGACGACTCGTACCTCGTCGAGCCATCCAATGCAGAACTGGCGGCGAAGCTCGGCTTGAGCACAAAAGCTCAATGTACCTTCTATGACCTGATCATCGTAGGCGGCAGCCCCACGGCTTTAACAACCGCGATCTACATTGCTCGTGATGGCTACGATGTACTGGTGATCGAGCGCGGTGGCTTCGGTGGACAGGCAGGGATCACAGAATGTCTCGATAACTACCCCGGCTTCCCCGGTGGTGTCACTGGCTCGGAGTTTGCTGACCGCATCATCCAGCAGACGCGCAACTTCGGCGTAGAACTACTGGCGGCGCAGAATGTGGTCCGCGTCGGCAACGATCTGGATGCCCACGTGGTCGAGACGGAGGATGGCACGCAGTATCGCTGCAACGCCGTCTTGCTGGCAACCGGTTCAACCTACCGCCGGCTCAACGTTCCCGGCGAGGAGGAGTTTATTGGCGCAGGCGTGCACTTCTGCACAACCTGTGACGGACCCTTCTACAAAGGTCGCGAGGTCGCTGTGATCGGTGGCGGCAATAGCGCAGTCGAAGAGGCTGAGTTCCTCACGCGCTTCAGTCCCAAAGTCTCGCTTCTCGTACGCGGTTCACAACTGACCGCCAGCAAGATCGCTGCGGAGAAGGCAAAATCCTCGCCGCAGATGGATATTCACTGCAATGCAATAGCCAGGTGGTTGCCTTTAAAGGCGAGCACGCACGGCTGAAAAGTATTGTTGTTAAGGACACACAGACGAGCGAGGAGAAGGAGCTACAGCCTACTGGCGTCTTCGTCTTTGTTGGCCTCCAACCCAACAGCGTCCCCTTCAAGGATATCGTGCGCACCGATGAGCAGGGCTTTATTCTGACCGGCATGGACTACCAGACAAACGTCGAGGGCATCTTCGCTGCTGGCGACGTGCGTGCAGGCAGCACCAAGAAGCTCGTCAGCGCCGCCGGCGAGGGTGCCGCCGCTGCCCTCGCCATTCGCGAACATCTGCGCGGACATGATACCTGCGCAACGAAAAGCAGTTGATAGAAGCTACAGGGGAGTAACAAACTTCCTAATGTTTTAGCTGTGCTTGTTTAGATACTTGAGTGAGGCACTTTTGAAGAACGTATATTGTTGATATACGTTCTTTTTGGTGTACAAAATATCGATGAGCCAGGAGTTTAAAGTGAAACTCCTGGCTCATCGATATTTTGTAATTAAGTGAATGTATAATAGAAAATAGGAAGGTTAACATCGTTTATAGTTTGAAATCTATCTTCGTATACAGCGATAAAATTAAGCGTGAGATTTGATAGATAGGATTTTTATATTTAATTAAAAAATAGAAAAAAGATGAATATTGGTAATTTTG
>DAOUDD010000138.1:0-3876 GCA_034431765.1 Ktedonobacteraceae bacterium
TCCCAGGCGATACCCGCGTGCAAAGCAATCTCTATACTACCCGCAAGAAAACGCGTCACATCACTTACAATTTCGCGCTTCGCGAAGCTGCGCATATTCGCCATCAACACGACGGGCACCCCATAGCTGCTGGCGACAGAGGCCATTTCGGGATCGGCGCGTAACGCCCAGATATCATTGATTAGATCGGCTCCGGCCTGCAATGCCTGCTCCGCCACCTCAGCTTTATAGGTATCAATCGAGAGCATGGTTTCTGGCGGCAACGTCCGTCGCAACGCTTGCAGGACAGGGAGCACCCTGGCAAGCTCCTCCTGCACAGAGAGAACAGCGTCAGCCGAGGGACGCGTTGATTCGCCACCCACATCGATAAACGTCGCGCCGTCAGCGACGAAACTCTGTGCTTGCTCTACGGCTCGTTGCACCACCTCTTCCTGCGTTAACGTGCTCGTCTGCAGCCCATCACCTGAGAAAGAGTCGGGCGTCACATTGACGATCCCCATAATATAGGTCTGCTGCCCCCACTCCAGCCGATGAGAAGACCATGAGGTCGGGGCGAGTGTGCGTGTAAAAGGCATGGGAGTCTTTCCTCATACAGGATTTCCTGTTCTCGCTCACGTGTTCTGGCTCATGAATGAGTCATGTCTTTTTATTTGTTGTAAGCCGCTTTTAGGAGCGAACACGCCCTTTGAGAGTGGGAAAGCGCTGTATTCCTCTACAAATGTCTCGAAAAAACTGTCCTTATCATATCTTTTTTTAGAAGGAGTTATCAAACTGATGGTGGGGCATGCGCCGCCTCGGCAATTACGTACGTCTTCACCCTCTACCTCCATAACATATTCGTGAGCAGCAGGCCGGCAAAGGAGGCGGCAAGGGTGATAAGGGCGATCCACCAGTTCTCAACAATATATTTGCGCCAGGAGATGTGAATGTCGTTGCGCGCGAGGATACCGAGCCAGAGCAGGGTCGCAAGCGAGCCATATGGGGTTAACTTGGGACCGATATTGACACCCAGCACGATTGCATAGACTGCAAGCAGGCTTGGCGACGGAGTATTCTTCAGGACCAGCACAGCGATCAGCGTGGCCGGCAGGTTGTTCGCGCCAGCCGAGAGGAGCGCCAGCAGGCTGCCAGCAGTGCCGTCGTTCCTATTGTCAGTGCTAGCACGAGCAGATAGAGCCGCCAGCCAGAGCCATGCGCGATGCGCGCCAGGTGAAGCGCAGCCCAGGTAAAGAAGCCATTGCGGTCCAGCGCTTCCGAGAGCAGAAAGAGCGAAATCAACGTGGCTGAGGCGTCCCAGGTATCCAGAAAGATCGTTTTCACGGCGGAGAATGGCAGTAAGCCAAGTGTGAGGGCGAGCAGTGCTCCGCCACTGGCAAACCACGCGACATTCAGACCCCGTGGTCGCACAATAATTACCAGCCCTATCACCGCCAGCAAGAGTATCCCGGCAACACTCATCCGCACTGTCTGTAGAGTCACAAGTTATCCCTCCACGAAAATGTTCGTTCTTTTATAGAGTGCGCATTCTGATGAAAGGGATACAAAGCAAGCGTGTAAGAGGGAGTCTCCCAAAAGGTACAGCGTTTTCTACCTGTACCTTTTGGGAAAGCAGCAGAGCAGCGGGCTGAACCGCCAAAAGTGACAATGTGACAGTGGAGAAGAGCGTTGTCCAGGCAATATTTATTGTCAAAAGATTGAGATGCTATATGTGACAATTTAGTAGCCTGGCAACGAGATCAGCTTCAACCGTCTACAATTTTGTGAGAGAGTTACTGACAATGGTCCTTGATGTTATACTAAGTACTGTCATATAGGTAAGAGGTCAGCTCCCTGATCCTCTAAAGATAGAATGATATAAGGAATAGACAGATGAATAGCACGGCTGAAAATCGTCTCTACAATAAGAGCATCAATGCGAAGCGCCGCTGTCACGAATGCAATGAGGAAGCATTTGGACGCTGCCCAGATTGCCACCTCGGTTTTTGCCAGGAGCACTTTCCCAAGCAGCACCACTCACCATGTGCGGAGAAGCAGATGAAACTGGCACAGCGCCAGGTCTGTTACATCTGTGGCACCCAGGTCTACCCTGACCAATGGTCGATCTCGAAAACTTCGCACTACGTCGATCAGGGCACCTGTCGCGGCTGCGGGCGCTACATCTGTGACGACCTGCATACGCAGCGCAAGACCGAGGATGTTGTCGTGCTACGCGAGGGGATGCGTGGGCACCGCTACCAGAACATCCATCGCTATTGCGACCTCTGCTCTCCCCTGCAGCGCGTCGGTGGCGTACGCGGCATAACCAACGTCCTGGTCGTGCTGGGAACTATTGCGGTTGCCGTCTTCTATTACCTGCACCCCTAAGTGCTTTCTCTCTCGCATTCAGAAACGATGCAGTGCCAAATTTTCGCTCATCTGAATGATAGGTAGTTGATTCTTTTCACATTCAGATACGCCACTCTCGTGGCTAGCTCTCGCTCATCTGAATGATAGGTAGTATAAGGTTATTTATTCGTATGGTTTTATCATCAACAATTGGGGCAGCATTACAGCGCCATGCACAGAGTATCGAAAACGCCCTGCGTGCTACGATTGCACGTGCCCTGATCAGCTCTGAAGTACCGTCCCTCAACGCGTATTATGGACAGATGCAGTATCACCTAGGTTGGGTTGATGCATCCCTGCACCCAACACAGAGCAATCCCGGCAAACTGCTGCGTCCTTCGCTGCTCCTGCTGGCCTACGAGGCAGCAGGCGCGTGGGGATTGGCAGCGGACGCAACAGGCAAGGACGAGACAGGCTATCTACAACGTGCACTCCCCGCCGCTGTTGCCGTCGAACTCACGCACAACTTCTCGCTGATTCACGACGATATCGAAGACGGCGATACCGAGCGGCGTCATCGCTCCACATTGTGGAAGGTCTGGGGCGTCCCACAGGCGATCAACACCGGTGACGGCATGTTAGCTCTGTCGCGCCGTGCGCTCTGGGACGTTCTGGAGCACGGCGTTGAGAGCGATCTCGCCATTCAGCTCGCCCCACTGCTTGATAGGGCTGTGCAGGTGCTTGCCGAAGGCCAATACCTCGACATCAGCTTCGAGACGCAGCAAGCACAGGAGATCTCAGTCGCGCTCTACCTTGACATGATTCGGCGCAAGACTGCCACGCTGATGGAGACTGCGGCAGAGATGGGTGCTCGCCTCGGCACCCGTGATGCCGAGACCATCAGCAGCCTACGTCACGTCGGTAGAATGCTTGGCATCGCCTTCCAGGTGCGTGATGACATGCTCGGCGTCTGGGCCAGCAGCGCCGAACTCGGCAAAACGCCCGCCGGCGATATCTACCGCCGCAAGAAGAGCTTGCCCATCCTGCACACCCTGGAGCACGCTAACGAGCACGATCAGCAGACGTTACGCGAGATCTACAGCGGACAAGCAATCAACGATTCCCAGGTAGACACCGTCCTGGCAATCTTCGAGCGTACTGAGACGCGTGCCTATTGCCGTAGCTTCCTGCAACAGCAGTGTACCCAGGCCCACACAGCGCTTGCCCGCGTTCCACGCACATCTAGCCCCATCGCGGACCGTGCCCTACAGGATATCGAAGCGATGGTGCAGTTTGTGGAGGAAACGGCGCGGTAGGGGGCTGCTGAGGGGAGACAAAGTATTATTCGAGCAACGGACGCTGTGATAAATTTTAAGGAAAGAAGCGGATGAAAAGAATGCTCAAATATCATCCACTTATTTTCTTAAATTTCATCATGGCGAGACGGACGCCGTTCACGGCGTTTCAGACATTATTGTGGGTGTGTCGGTGTGGCGATCAATCGCGGCGGACGCGATAAATCGGGTCCCTATTTTCGCCCAATGAATTGGG
>DAOUDD010000139.1:0-6920 GCA_034431765.1 Ktedonobacteraceae bacterium
TTCAGCGCTTAATCAGCACTACTCCCTCACTGAAATGGCCTATTGGGACCTTGTCAGTGCAGCAGAGAAAGTTCGTCAGGTCTTATTAAGCATTTAACAAAGTTTCAAAAATGATGGTGCGTATCGAAAAAAGCTGACAGGTGTGGCCAATTATGTTCTTCAGGTAAAAACGCTATGATTTTACCTGAAGAGTGCATTTGCCACCCGACTGGTTCAGAGCGAAAGTTTTGTCGGTATCGCCGAGGACGCCGTTGAAGTGCAGGTCTTTGCTATCGGCGCAGGTGTTCTGGGCGGGTTGGATGGTGAGATCGACTTTGGGAAAGGTCCCAGCCTGGCGCTGTATGAGCAGGCTATAGGGCGCTTTCCCTTTGGCTGGAACAGTCCACGAGAGTGAGACCTTCGTCGTACAATTCGTGGGAATGACGACCCAGCCTGCATACATATCTCGTCCGGTCTCATCGCTTGTCTGATTCATCGGTTCACCTGTGCTAAAGATAGGGTGATTCCGTCCTGCATAGGGATCATCAAGGCGATTTGTAGCGTCGAGAGGATCTGGATTTGTCTCACAGATAAGCGATCCATCACCATAGACATCCTTTTGACAGAGAGGATAGCCAGCAGAAAGGCCACAGAAAGGTTTGCGATAGTTCGCGAAGCCGTTTCCCGATACCAGGGTGCTTCCGGTCGGCGTGTAGATGCGCACGTAATCATAATAAGTGTCCGGGCCGAAGACATCGCCCTTCTTCTGATAATCGAGGGTTATCAGCATATCATGTTTTGCATTGCCAGCGGCATCCAGTGTAATTTTATCGCTAACGGATGTCGTTACGAATTGTGATGCTTTGTTGGCGCTCAAATTTGTCTGTACGATAAAGAGCCCATCGTGATCTGTTGAGCGATCCATTGCAGCGGTCGAGCCGTATTTCGCAACCAGGTCCTCGACCTTCGGATTGGTGAAGTAGACCTGTAAATCCCTGGTCTTCATAGCTGTGCCCATCTCTGTAAGCAGAGAGAGCATTTTATCAGCGGGCAGGTGTTGCACCTGCTCCATCAGGGTTTTTGTGACCCGTTGCGTAAAGGCTTTTCGTACTTGTTCAGCGTTATCATTATGCTCGATGAGCTTTTCCTTGAGGATACCCGCATTGTCTAATTGATAGAAATGCAGGCGGTCCTCCAGGTTTTGCTCGGTTATAGTCTCGTTATAGTCTGTAATATGGATGGGGCCGGTGACATGCAAGACGTGCGAGATTAGAAACGGTGTAAAGATGATCATACCGTCCAGCGGTTTCTGGAAATCGTACTGATAGGCATCCATCATGATTTTGGCAGACGTTGGATAGTCAGCAGAGACGTTCGCGTCACGCAGGCCGAAGTTATCGATGGGCCACCACACGTTATAGGGAGCGGGAGCCTTTTTTCCTTGAAGTCTGTTATACAAAGCTCGGTCTACTGGAGGTGAACCACCGGGGAGACCTGAGTGATCTTCCTCGTACTGACCGATATTGTTGAACTTTAACTGGTTCATGTGGCCACCAGCAAGACTGAGTTCGGCAAACTGACCGGTGAAACCACCAGTTGCACGCAGTTCTGCACGGTCCATCGTCTGGATCAGGAAGGTGCGCGTCTGATCGACGCCGAGTAGCCAGCTAACCTCGCTCTTCGCATCCTTAATCTGTGTAAGGCCCACTTCTGCGGCAGGGAGGACAATGAGGACAGAGCCAAGCAGTTGCTGTTGCTTGTCGCTCAAGGGCAGAGCACTCAATGAGACGTTTTTAGCGTGCAAGTTCATATCATGAACAAGCGGAAGAGCACTATTGAGGTCGGCGTAGAGTTCGTCGAGGGCGGCAGGTGTGAGATAGGGTTTGAGGCCATCTGCGGTCAGCCCACTGCTTCCTCCACTGAGCGGATTGCTCAAGGCAGGACCCAAATCTGGTGCGAGTTTGATTGCTGATTTGACAAACTGCTGCGCTATCTCGGTCCCATCCGTTCCGATATTGGCTAAGGCGCGTGCCGTTCCGAGCTGCTGGGGCAGGACGTTGCCGAGCAGGCCGAGGATGCTATCCTGTTCGATGCTATCACGCAGGCTCTGAAAATCGTTGTGGGCGGCATCGATCTCTTGTTGCGCTACTGTCAACTTATTGACGTCAAAATATCGGCCCGCATTGCCCGATTTTGCCTTGTCGCTTTCTTTGAAAACATCCTGAGCGGCTTGCAGATGAGCAAGTCCGCTACGCGCCCGGCTATAGAGGACGTAGCCATTGACGCCCTCCACAATGATCAAGACTGTGGGAAACAGGAGCGCTGCAATTAAGACCATGAGGAGGATCTTGCCCCGCAGTGAGAGGGAGGAGACCTTGGTGCGGATACGCTCAAAGCGTCTCTTCTTGTTCCGAGAAGGCGTACCCGGCTGAGTGCTACTATTCGTATTGTTCGTTCCAGCATTGAAGGGAAACGGCGCGTTTGCTCCGTTGAAGTTTTGAGGGGATTGCGCAGGATTTGCGAAGGGACCCTGTGGCATTGGGGAAAGTGGATTAGATTGTGTCGATTGTGGATATGGATATGCCGCATTTGGAGGAGAAGGCATATTGTCTATTCTACCAGGCCATGAATTATTAAAGGTGTTATTGGTCGGCCCCGGTGTAGGCGTAGCAAGAGGTGAATGAGATATTTTATGCTTATCGGGGTTATCTGCCATGAAAGAACCTCAAAAATAATGATAAAAAATAATGAATAGGCGAGATGCTTTTATCTAGAGCTTGTACAGGAAGTAGTGGTGATCTGTTTACTCCTCCATATAATAAATCGAACCGGGAGCCTATTTGTTGCACCTTTAGCCTTTATGTCTTTCAGAACATTCGCACTTTCTCGCTTCTTCTAGCCTGTAAACGGACCCGCCTGACCAGATACGCGGGAGCGAGCATACAACAGAGAGAAGTCTCCATTTTATGTCTCTCTTTTGTCTTGCAGGAGTTGCTTAGATTTGGTATGCTTATAGATAAGGTCAGTTACCCTTAAAGGACTTACATCAACACTATAACATGACGTTGCAATTGAGCAACATGTTTCACTACGAAAAGGAAGGCGAGCGAGCAGATATGGACACTACTCTTCACGGTGCCAGTCTCGCGCTGGATACTCAGCAGCAAAACCTGGAGGTTCAATCGGAGGCTGAAGAGGCAGAACACCATATTCACCTGCCTAACCCCAGCCTATGGCCTGTGATGCTGACCGTGGCAATCACAGTGGAGGTCATGGGTCTGCTATTCATTCCAGATAATCCCTGGCTCTGTGTTGTGGCCGCACCTTTCATCCTTCTGGGTATTCTCGGATGGGCATTGGAAGATCCGATGGGGTCAGCGCATGCAGAAGCGGAGACAGAGGTGAGGCGTGGCCCGATTCCTCCTGCGATGAAAGTGCTGGATGAGGCGCGCGCGATTGCTGAGCGACACGTGACGTTGAGCAGCACTGAGTTCAGTACGCATCCGGTCAAGGTTGAACTCGAAAGCGACCAGGGCAAGGAAGGTGTTGTGCTTGCTCTATACGGTAAGGTTGAACTGGCGACGCAGCGCCAGGAGCTTGAGCGCGCTCTACGGGACGTGTACGGTGTGCTGGATGTTAAAAACTTCTTGATTGCGGAAGACGAAATTTTGAGCATGTGCTATGCGCGCATCGAGAATATGAGGTCTCAGGGCAAACTGGATGGTGCTCAAAACATCTCTGTGCTGGTTGAAAACTACATTCTCCACATCTATGGCGATGTGCCAAACAACAAGATGAAGTACACACTGGAGCGCGAGCTGATTGGTGTTCCAGGCGTACGCGTTGTCGTCAACCATATCGGCCTGAATAAGGAGATCCCCGGCAACCTCGGCAAGACCGCGAACAAGGTGGGTGTCTAAGAGCAAGAGTCGCTCACAAAAAAGAGAGTCGTTCGCGAACGACTCTCTTTTTATATGCCTGAGATCTTCTAGCGTTTGCGCAGGAAGGCCGGAATGTCGATAGCATCCCCGGAGGGGGCGTTGCGATTGCCACGAGCGATATCGGAGGCGGCACCACGATCAAGACGACGCACATGCCGCTGCTGCCCTCCTGGGCGTTGCAAGGGCTGTGCCTCTGGCTCAGGCATGGGCACGTTGCGCGGCTCCAGGATTGCCTCGTGCTCCAGCTCAAACTCTTCGTCGTCCTCATCAAAATGCGCATCCAGCGGCTCACGCGGCAACGTGGACTGCGGAGGTGCGACGACACGCTGCCGTGCGGTTTCAGACATTGCAGAGAGCGGCGGCATCTGCATTGGTGGTGATGGCATCGCTGCACCCTGTCCCATTTGTCCACCCTGCATATTCTGATTCCGATTCGCGCCATTTTGCAAGGGTCCTGTTGGATGATTGGCAACGTTGAGCGAAGGCGTCACCGGAGGCTGATTGTAATTCTGCCCCTGTGGATAGCTCTGCCCCTGTGGATAGCTTTGCCCTTGTGGAGCACGAGAGTGTGCGCTGCCATTGCCGTTGTTGCCCATACTGCTAGCAGGAGCAGAGACAGGATAGAGCCGGCTACGATCATAATCTGGTCGTGACTGTGTATTGTACTGAACGCTAGCAACGCTTTGAGGGCGTGGATTGGTACCATCAAAGCCTGTTGCAATCACTGTGATCTTGACGCGCCCATCATAGTTGCCATCCTGCACCGCGCCAAAGATGATATTGGCATCGGGATGAGCTGCACGGCTGATGATATCTGCCGCCTCGTTGACCTCAAAGAGCGTCATATCCAGGCCGCCAGTGATATTGAAAAGCACACCATGTGCACCACTGATATCGATATCGAGCAGAGGACTAGCGATAGCAATCTGCGCCGCCTCCATTGCACGTGTATCGCCACTTGCTTCACCGATTGCCATAAGTGCAGATCCAGCAGATGACATGATCGTCTTGACATCGGCAAAGTCGAGGTTGATAAGACCAGGGACAGTGATCAGGTCACTAATGCCCTGGATACCCTGGCGCAGCACGTCGTCAGCCAGGCGAAAGGCTTCTGAGAGTGGCGTTCGCTTGTCGGCAAGTTGCAGCAGGCGATCATTAGGAACGGTGATCAGCGTATCCACATGCTGCTTCAGGTTATTGATTCCCTCTTCTGCCGCGATCTGACGCTTTTTACCCTCGAATAGGAAGGGCTTGGTGACAACACCGACAGTGAGCGCGCCGAGTTCACGCGCGATCTGTGCTACAATCGGGCTGGCCCCTGTTCCTGTACCACCACCCATACCAGCGGTGATAAAGACCATATCAGAACCCTTCAGTGACTCGTAGATCTCTTCCGCGTTCTCCTCTGCCGCCTTCATGCCGACGCTGGGATTGCCGCCGGCACCGAGGCCACGCGTCAACTTGTCGCCGATACGGATACGATGTGGAGCTTCCGTCAGCATTAGAGCCTGGGCATCTGTATTTATTGTAATAAACTCGATGCCCATCATGTTTGATTGAATCATGCGATTGACCGCGTTACTGCCTCCACCTCCAACACCGATTACGCGGATCTGGGCAAAGCCTTCGAGTTGATGATTTCCCATAGGTAACATTTCCGTGGCCCCCTTTCAAGTTCTCTCACCTATAAGAACGAACAAGTGATGGAAGATGAACACACTTCCATAGCCCATTCCTCCAGATGAGTAACTTCTGTAACGCGATGTGCACCGTTTCCTCCTTGCCATGGAAAGACGGCAGAAAGAAATGAGCAACCAATGGACTCTCCAGTGCACATCGTGTCTTTTAAGGAATAAATGCTCGTAACCAGCGACCGACGCGAGATACCATATTCGCGCTTGTCTCCTCCTCAAACTCCACTTCCTCCTCTTCCATCAGCAGGGAGGTGCGACGCAATCCCCACAGCAGGAGGCCAACAGCCGTTGCATAAGCAGGTCGGTTAATCGAATCTGCCAATCCGTGTAAGCCAAGCGGCGAACCGATACGTGCAGGCAGATCGAGAATTTGACCAGCCATACCCAGGATACCAGGTAACTCGGCAGAGCCACCGGTGATAACAATGCCCGCCGGCAGCAATCCATCATAGCCTGATTTGCGCAATTCCTCATGGACCATGCTGAAGAGTTCATCGACACGAGCCTGGATAATTTCCGCGAGCAGTTTACGCGGCACCAGGTCGTCACAATCGGGCATGAACTGTGACAGGTCGATCATGTCATCCTCATCAATTGTTGAGGGATCACAATGTCCATATACAATCTTGAGTTCTTCGGCGACACCCATGGGGAGACGCAGGCCAATGGCGATATCGCTGGTAATATGATTGCCACCGATAGGCAGCACAACGGTATGCCAGATAGCACCATCGACGTAGACGGCGACATCGGTTGTGCCGCCTCCAATATCAACCAGAGCAACGCCCAGATCTGTCTCACCATCTTCCAGCACCGCCTCACCAGAGGCAAGGGGTTCCAGAACAAGATCCTCGATATCTACACGTGCTTTATCTACACATTTAATTAAGTTATGAATAGAAGACACGGCACCCGTGATGATATGCGTCTCCACTTCTAGGCGGAAACCTGACATACCAATCGGGTTCTTAATGCCCTCCTGCCCATCGACGACATAGCCACGAGGGATCATATGAATGATCTCGCGGTTGGCAGGTATAGGGATAGCCCGCGCGACTTCGATAGCGCGGCTAATGTCATTCTGCACAATGTCACGATGACTTGGTGAGATAGCGACAAAGCCTTTGCTATTCTCGGAGGCAATATGACTCCCTGCAATACCGACGTACGCTGAGGTAATTTTCTTACCTGATAGACGTTCTGCACGATCTAGCGCCGCTGCAATTGAAGTGACGGTCTCTTCAATATTCACCACCACCCCACGGCGCAACCCCTGTGAAGGGCAGGTGCCAACGCCAACAATATT
>DAOUDD010000140.1:0-15604 GCA_034431765.1 Ktedonobacteraceae bacterium
TCTCTGACTACAAGTTAAAATTATGACTAGAGAGTCAAAAATAATACATTGGAGTCGATTTTAAAAACAGTGGTCAGGATATGAAAGAATGGTCATAGACCTGACCAGAAAGTGTTAAAGGGAGAGTATGCAAAAGGTTCATTCTTCTCCGTCGCTCAAGGAGCGGCAGCGGCAGGAGCGTGAAGCTTTGATTTTGCAGACGGCAGAAGAGGCATTTGCGGAGAAGGGCTATGCTGAGACCTCGATGGATGAGATTGCAGGGCGAGTAGGTATTGCGAAGGGAACGGTCTATCTGCACTTCTCCTGCAAGGAGGCGCTGGTTGTTGCGATCATTACACGTAACATGGAGCGCTTTGTCGAGAGTATTGAGGCCGCGATTGCGTCAGAGCTGACCACACGCGCAAAATTGGAAGCACTTTTAAAGAGTATGTATACGGGGCTGTATAGAAAAAGAGTGCAGTTGCTCTCATCGCTCTCCAGCAATACGGACATGCAGCGGCTACTGTCTGACAAATCAACCCATATTCATGAGTTGTGGGACCGGCTGGCAACACTTGTAGCAGGCCTGATAGAAGAGGGGAAGGCGTCAGGCGAGTTTGATACGACTATTCCGACGCAGGTTATGCTGGCAACGTTTCTGGGTTTGCTGGCTTCAAAGACCTCGAAGCGTCTCACAATGAATGACGAGATTGCGCCGGAAGAGCTTGTAGCGTATGTGGGGCGCATCTTTTTTGATGGTGTTAGCGCACGAAAAAGCATGCAAAAAACGTTATTGAATATTATTGAAGAAGGATAGGTGTATGTCAACAGTTTCAAAAGCAGTGAGTGCGAGCGAGATCGCACAGAAGAACGCTGCAAATAGCGCAGAGACAGCGCGTGTAGATGTCGAGATGCCACGCTATTCTAAGCGTGAGACATTGCTCACTATGTTGGGTGTGCTGCTGGTGATGTTGCTGGCCTCACTGGATCAGACAATTGTCTCAACCGCGCAGCCACGAATTATAGCTGATTTTAATGGTCTAGATCGTTATACCTGGGTCTCGACTGCTTATCTGCTGACCTCAACTGTGATGATTCCCATCTACGGCAAGTTGTCGGATATGTTTGGGCGAAAGCCGATCTTCCTGGTTGGTGTCGTCTTATTCCTGGCCGGGTCCGCGCTGTGTGGATTGTCACAGGACATGAACCAGTTGATTGGATTTCGAGCCTTTCAAGGCCTTGGAGCGGCAGCGCTGATGCCAATTGCCATGGCGGTGATTGGTGATCTGTTCACACCGCGCGAGCGCGGCAGGTGGCAGGGTGTGACCGGTGCAGTCTTTGGACTCTCATCAATTCTGGGTCCGGCACTAGGTGGTTGGATTACTGATAATGCAAGCTGGCGCTGGATCTTTTATGTCAATCTGCCCGTAGGTATTGTCGCTATGCTGGTCTTGATCTTCCTGATGCCCACGTTGCGCACTCAACGTACAGGAAAGGCGCGGATTGACTACATAGGTGCGCTCCTGCTCGTCGCCGCAACTGTGCCGTTGATGCTGGGCTTTAGCTGGGCTGGTGGGCAGTATGATTGGCTCTCGCCACAGATTATCAGCCTCCTCGTCGGTTCGGTCGTTGCGTTTGTCCTTTTCTTCGTGTACGAGGCGCGGCTGGAGAAGGAGAACAAGCAGCCGATCATCGATCCGAGCCTGTTCAAGAATCAGGTCTTTGTGATCTCTATGATGATCACCATGTTCACAAGCATGGCAATGTTTGGGAGCATCTTCTTCCTGCCATTGTTTGCGCAAGGGATTCTAGGAGTCTCGGCCACTAGTAGTGGTCTGTTGCTCTCGCCGTTAATGATGGCGTTGATTGTGAGCAGTGTGATCGCCGGGCAACTGGTCTCGCGTTTGGGCAAGTATAAATGGATAGCAATCACAGGCATGGCCGTGAGCGTGTGTGGTACGCTGCTCCTGCTGCGCTTGAACGTCGATTCAAGTCAGAACGATCTGTGGATTTCGATGGTCGTGCTTGGTCTAGGTCTGGGCTTTGGTATGGCGCTCTACACAATGATTGTGCAGAATGCACTGCCGGGCAAGATTGGACAGGCGACCTCGGCTCTCACCTTCTTCCGCCAGATTGGTGCCACAATTGCGCTGGCCGCAATGGGGTCGGTGATGACCTCAGCATATGTACCGGCGTTCCGCAATGCGCTGAGCGAGCCGGTCAAGCAGTTCGCGGCAATGGTGGAGAAGGCAAAGCATGTAGACGTGCTACATTTCTTCGACAACCCGGATATCCTGCTCTCGCCTGATGCGAAGGGTGCAATAGGCAAGCAGTTTCAGCAGTTTCCAAACGGGACGCAGATTCTGGATCAGTTGATGCACGCAGTCAAGGTTGGTCTGGCGCAGGGTATTCACAATGTGTTTATCATCTGTGTCGCTTTGATGGTAGTGGGCCTGGTGACGGTGTTCTTCCTGAAAGAGTTGCCGCTGCGCGGAAGTGCTGCAAAGTCGAAGGCTACGACACCTGAGGGGAGTGTGGAGCAGGCCGGGGAGACTGTGAATCCGGTGATGATGCACTAGTCCAGGTGCGAATTTTGTAAAAGACATAAAGCGGCGCTCTCTTTATCAAGAATAAGAGAGCGCCGCTTTATGTCTATACCTTCTTAAGAAGGGTAGGTTCCAGGTGCTTTGTTAAAGCTTGTGATGGTGTTGATGGTGTCAGCGCTCGCGTTTATCGAGAGGAGCGAGGCAACCTGTGGAAGAGGCCAAAGAGCAGGAAGGTTGGTGCCCATTGCCCCACGAAGTTGCTCCAGTCGTGCTTATCGCTCGCAAAGAGAATGATGGAGGCGATGATAGAGCCGAGCGAACTCCAGTACCAGACCTCGGCAGGGATCTGATCAGTGATACGAAAGTAATGCTCCTGTACGTTCTGAGTAGGGCTGCTGACAATGCGTAAATTTGCCATGTGATATGATCCTTTCCTGGTGCTCTATAAGTGAACGTATAATACTGATCTGCATTCAGAGGGATGCTGCGCAAGCGTGATAGCTGTGGAAAACGCCAGCATCGCTGATCTGAATGAAAGGTAGTATAAAGCTGTTCCATCAGGTGTGATCCTGTGATAAGACGTTAGCGGGGAGATGTATGGGTAAAGAGGGGTGTCCCGAAAAGGAAAGTATCTCCATAAGAAAAGATGTGGTTAAACACCACACCTTGTAGAGATTACTATATAGCTTGAGATAAGAGCGTTTACTGTTGGAGAAGAGGGCTAGCAACGTTATCGGGAATGACGATTACGTCGTGACCATAACTTTTGATACGGTTGGCATCGAAGCTGGGATAGTGACCACTCAGACGTGAACGGATGCCCGCCGCGAGTTCATAGGAAACTATGCGTACACTGGCTGGATTAGAGACATCGAGCACCATGTTGCCAATCGTGCCAACAACCGTGCCACTCTCGCTGAGCACGCGGTACTTGAGCACATCTTCGCCGCGTGGCGCGGTTGCTAGAGCGTTTACAACGTCTTCTTTGACAAGAGCGTTTTCATGAGGGACAGTGAGGGCATCGACGCCGATAGACTTGAGCTGCCCAGCCATCACAGCGTGATGGGTAAAAAGGCCGGTTTTGATAATGAAGGCAAGAACGGTGTTCGTCTGTGTATCGAAGAAGAAGTTTTCCACCGTGCCAGCCTTCTTGCCGTCGTCGAGCGTCACGGTTGCCAGGCCCTTAAGCTCTGTCCATTTGCGCAGTGAAGGACTATTTTGCATAGTAAGTCTCCTGATTTTTCTTTGTATAGTTTTGAGTAGCGTTTCTGAGCGTTACTCTTATAAGGGTAGTAAGATCCTGATTCGCATTTAGAAACGACTCTGTGCAGTTTGATAGCTGGTGCAAACGCCACTGTCGCAGTGCTTATCACCTAGCCAGAAACGACGCTGCATAAGCTTGTCACCTGGTGCAAGCGCCCTGGCTACGCTCATGCATCAGCAAGGAAGTGTCTAGCATCGCTGATCTGAATGAACGGTAGTATTGCATAGGTGTCTAATTATTATACGGATCAACGGTGGGAATAGCTATGTGCATTAGAGGAGTGAGTAGCCCCTTATGTGTAACGCAATTCATGTATGCAATAAGATTACCAGTTAAGGCTCACGAGAGTGCGGCTCCACCAACGGACGCCATGAATGCTGGTCCCTACGAAGACGCTGAAGCGAGGCTGGAGGCTGCGGGAGAACAGCGTCGGGCACAGTTAGGAGAATGATGGGTTGCTCGTGTTCTTCAAATGATCACCCTATCTTGATGCGTAGTGGGCTACTCAAGTTAAAAAAAAGAGCGTGACGACAGACATGGCTATCGTCACGCGAAGTATCGCTTAGCGAGAGGGGCGAAGCAGCTTGTGGAAGAGACCGAAGAGCAGGAAGGTGGGGGGCCATTGTCCAACAAAGATGCTCCAGTCGCGTTTGCCTGTCACAAACAGAGTGGCAGAGGCGATGATTGAGCCGAGTGCTGCCCAATACCAGACCTGTTCGGGAACCTGATCGGTGAGGCGGAAGTACTGATCCTGTGCATCGCTAGCGCTAGAAGTAATGTTATCTGCTGTTCTTGCCATGAGCTTATTCCTTTCGATACTTATACAGAGTATTTTGTCTTCAAGAACGCGGTAAGACCGCATAGAGCACACGCAAGTTCCAGGTGAACTGTTGGTACAACTGGAAGAATCTTACATGTTCTGCTCTGTTGTTGACACGTCTCAGCCGTCGTTCTGGTTCCAACTATTAACCTTTTTGTGAGGAAGAGCCAGAATATTGGATATGCGAAAGGTTTTTGACAAGAGGTGGAAATCGGATTAGTATTTGAGTGGTGATTGTTTGATCGACTGAGAGATAGAGAGCAATTATGAGAGAGGCACAGACACTTTCGGGACAGGCTGCGCGTTCGCTAAACTGGCGGGTCTGGGTAAAGACGAGCCGCCCGTTTACGTTGACCGCAACCGTGAGTCCGATTCTGGTAGGCACTGCATTGGCCTTATATTCAGGCACATTTGTCCTGGGAACATTTCTCGCAACATTTTTTTCGTGCCTGTTTCTGCAAATCGGCACAAACTATTTTAACGAGTATTTTGACCATCGCTATGGGCTGGACCATGCCGGTTCGCTTGGAGCGATGACGGTGATCTTTCGCAACGAGATGACGGCGAGCCAGGTGCTTGCGGGGGGTATTTTCAGCTTTACCCTTGCCGCGCTGCTGGGGATAGTGCTCATCTTCTTGGTTGGTCCGGTTATTATTCTCTTTGGGCTGGCTGGTATGGCGATTGCCTACTTCTATAGTGCCAAACCGTTTAAGCTTGCCAGCCGTGGGCTAGGTGATGTACTGGTATATATAGCAATGGGTTTTTTGATGACGTGGGGGGCGTACTATGTGCAGATTCATGCCTGGTCGTGGGCCGCGTTTGCCGCAAGCGTACCGGTCGGGTTTCTAGTCACAGCAATTTTGAATATGAATAACGTGCGTGACTATCAGGATGATCTTGCAGTGCGGAAGCGAACGTTGCCGGTACGTTTCGGGTTGCGCTTCGGGCAGCGTTTTCACGCCATCTTGCTACTGGGAAGTTACGTTGCACTGACACTTTTTGCCGTAACGCGTGTGTTGCCCCTGTTGACGTTGTTAGTATGGCTCACCTTTCCCCTGGCGTATATCAACGTGCGCTCTGTACTGGGCGCGAGGGAACGGAAGGCGTTTATTATTGGGATCAAGCGGACATCAATGTTGCACCTGGTCTTTGGTGTTGTCTTCGCTGCCGGTATAGTGCTGGCGTATGCGTGGAAATAAAAAGCTCCCTCTCAAAAAATGTAGTGTGAAGCCATATCCTTCTTCACACTACATTTTTTGAGAGGGAGTCTGGTCCCTCGAAGCGACTAGGAGGGCGAGAATGCTTTGAGTTGCACAATGGCAGTGAATATATCTTCTAGATGCCATGTTTCAACAATAAGATTGTTCTGGATACGGTGAATATCTACCGTCCGAAAGCTTACTGGCAGCCCGGTAGGAGCAATACCAAGGAAAGTTCCCTTTTGTACGCCTGACATAACTGAACGGACAGTTACCTTATCACAAGCGACGATGATATCCTGATTTTCAATATGCAGGTTATCGAAGGTCGTGCGAAAATTTTGAACAACGGCGGCAAGTCCGTCGGGTCCTGGACCCTGCCCTGGATTAAGTGGATTATCGATCCAATTGGGGGCAAGGATCTTCTTATAGATGCTTGTTTCCCCTGTATTGAAGGGGATATAGAACTGACGAACAAGGTCCGCGTTCCTCTGATTCTCGTGTGAACTTCCCGTAGCTGAACTTGCCGCAGCAGAAACGTTTTGAGACGGGATGAAACTTCCAAGAGTGAACGCACCTGCCATGCCTGCCGTTGTTTTGAGTACGTGACGGCGTTGCATGAAGCGGGTAAAAGTGGATGGTGACAAAGGCATTATAGTTTCCTTTCTATTGAACAGAACAGTAATCGGATGACCTGTTTATCGGATGACCTATGTAACTATTTCCTCCTGAATGGACTTTCTCTCCTCCTTGCCGTGAGTAGTATTCTCACGTATTTTTATCCTTGTTATGGTAGGAACTCTATTAGAGTGTCTTGCTTACTCAGTATAAGTAGACTCGTATAAAAGTACAAGTCTGCACTTTCCTGTAAGATACTTACCTGCAAGTGAGAAAGGAATGGATAGAACTATGGAGCCGAAAACAGTCACTATGAAAGCAAATACCAGTACCCTGACGAGTCTCAGGGTACCTGGTTCTGTCTCACGTCTGGTGGATGGTGAACTTCTCGCAGAGAAAGCTACATCTTTTTGAGGGGGAAGTTGTTTTGTTATGCCTGTGTTGAGTCGAGATTGAGAATGGGATAGAAATTGATGCTCCAGCCTATGCCGAAGGCGTGTGGAACGAAGATGCTTGGATTGTCCCTATCCCAGAAGGACTTTTGCAGGCGTTCAGCAGTGGGACGGCGAAAGTCGTATGGGATGTTGAGAATTGTGCCATGCCAGGTGCGTTCAGCAGCAGGACGGCGCAATTGATCGGTGACGGCGGCAGCAGCAAGCGCGCCGGTAGCTATGGTGAAAATGGTATTGATGCGGCGAGAACGTTTTTTAGCCATAAGAATGCTCCTGTGAGATATAGTCAGCCAGCGAAGTCTGAGCTGATTGGCTCTGCAAAGAATACGCGCAACATGTTCCTTCTGTTGTAGTCTTCTGTGTTGGATTCTATCACATTATATGATTATTTTCAATCAAGTGAAATCCCCTCCTTTTTATGTGTTAAGCGCATCTATTTTCTTGCATATCCCGTGTTATGAATGAGCTTACTTGTGTCGTGCTCGAAGTAGTACTGATGAGCACGCTCTTTCTGATGTTGCATCTCATGAAGAAAGTATGAGGGGAATCTTATGCGGAAAAATGATCCGATCAAGCGTCATTATGCAATTATAGCTGTTAGCTTTGCTCTAGGAGTGTTATCTCTTGTCTATGAAGCGTTTGGATTTAGTCATAATAGTATAGCGTCACCTTTTGCGAATTTTATAGAGATTTTTGTCACTGTCTATATTTTGCTGATGATATATGTAGTCTTTGCAACTATACGATTGCATAAACGAATGGAGGAAAGACGGCGGCGTGCATCAACGGGAGACCCGTCCTTACTAGCAGAACCCCAGCCGCAACCTGATGCGAATGCGCTCTCATTGCCAGCAACAATAAGCATGAAGCTCAACATGCGCTTCCAGTTTCTTGTAGTGGGAGTCATGTTGGTGCTGGTTTTTATAGTTATGGGCGTTGTGTCTTACTTTGTTTCGAGTGGGCATAGTTTTAATAATGCCGTGTTCTGGATTGTGATGGGTATTGTTTTTGTGTTCATAGCTCTGATCTGGATCGGTATGGCTTTCTTCTCAAAGTTTTTGTACAATCGGGTGTTTGATCAGAAGATTGTGGTAGATGAGTATGGTGTGGCAACACACTACTTCGGGAAGTGCACGAGTTTAAGATGGGAAGAGATTGAGAGCTTCGATATCTGGGGCGCGAAGACGGCTCGTGTGACACCCTTTGAGCTGGTTGGCAAGGAGAGCGTGGTGCGTTGGATGATGCCAAGGCGCTATCGCCTTTTCTATCCCTTTCGTCCTGCTGAATCATATGAGGAGTATTGTCAGAAGATGGACGCGTTGCAGCGGGTGATTGTGGCGAAGACGGGCAGGCCAATGTATGATTTGCGTGATAAGAAAATAGTCTGGTGGTAGTAAAAGTAGCATAAAAAGATCTGATATAGCGCATATCAGATCTTTTTATGCTACTTACCTGTTTATTTACACAGTAAGGTATTTTCTACTGGAGTTTGTAGCCACAATTAAAGCAGTAGCGAAAGTAGGTTGGGACACGCGCCTGGCATTGCTGGCAGAGCAATGCTGGTTGATCTTCTGGAACGAGTTGTGCCGCTTCGTGTGGAAGAGATGGGGTTGAGGAGGGATTGGAAGATGAGCCACGGGTGGCATGAGTAGATGAACCTCCACCAATAAGGATTTGAGTCGTGGTCGTGCGCACGTCATCCAGTTTAACGCCCATCCTTTCGAGAATTTTTGCGCCGATGCCATCACCTTCACGGACAAGCCCAAGCAAGATATGTTCTGTGCCGATGTAGTGGTGATTGAGACGACGAGCTTCATCAACTGCGAGTTCGATAACTTTTTTCGCCCGTGGAGTCAGGCCGATCTCTCCCAGCACGATACGATCACCGCGACCGATGATCAATACGACGGCTTGACGAATTTTTGGCAGTTCGATGCCGAGCTGCATAAGCACTTTCGCCGCGACACCCTCGCCTTCGCGGACAAGTGCGAGCAGGAGATGTTCAGTTCCGATGTAGTTGTGTTGAAAGCGTTGGGCTTCTTCCTGGGCAAGGCTTAAGACTTTTCGAGCGCGTTCTGTGAACTTATCAAAGCGGTCTCGATCACTCATAAGGATGCTCTCTTTCCTGGCTGTGCAGTAGTTCTACGTTACAAGCGATGATGAAGAAGAGGTGCTGCTGGTAAAAAGGCTCTTTAGTGAATACGCATGACATGTACATAAGGTTTGATAAAATATTTCCTTCAACCCAATGGAGAGAATAGAGCTCATTTTGTTCCTCGCGCTGTTAGAGCGAGTGTTGTGGCCTGAGGAGGGAGAGATGTACCCGATGTATCAACAACAGAGCGTCGATGGGGTTACGCCCTATTTGTTCTCGCGTGAGTAGCCGGTAGAATAGTATGAGAGAAGAAATAAATGTTTGCTTAGAGGGGTGTAATACCCCTCTTTTTTTATATCAGCATAGAGTCAGGTAGGTGGAATAGTATGGTAACTTCCAATGGATGGCTTTGACAGGGAGTCTATATATTTTTACAATATGTGAAAGATGTGAAGACAGGAAGATATGACGATACGTATATATGGAGTTATGTAAAAAGCAACAATAGTGATCGTGATTGAAATTATATCAAGTTGTTTCTTCGTGTCGTGTCGGCTTCTCTGAGGCAGAGAGAGAGGTTTTCCATGTCGAGTACGTTGCGCGGTATTCCTGCAGCGGCAGGTATAGCAGTAGGAACGGCTCTGCTGTACAATGCGGCTTCCCCACAGATTGTACAGGAACATATTGGGATGGAGGCAATACAGCAGGAACGGCAGCGTTTGGCAGACGCGCTGCGCAGTTCGATAGAAGAGCTGGATCGTCTGCATGCGCGGGTGCTGGCGCTGGCTGGAAAGGAAGAGGCGGCGATCCTGGAGGTGCATCGGATGCTTCTGGAGGATGAGGAGCTGGTGGAGGGGGCAAATGGACGGATTGAGAATAATCTGCAAAACGCAGAGTGGGCGATCTGGGATGCTGCTGACGAATTTGCGCAACTGCTTGCGAATGCAGGAGATAGCTATTTTCAGGGGCGCGCTGCCGATATCGAGGATGTACGTGTGCGCGTGGTGAACGCTTTGCAGGGTCGGAAGACGCTATCATTGCGCTATCTTGAGCAGCCTGTAATTATCGTTGCAACTGACCTGTTGCCTTCGTCTACTGCCGAGCTGGACCCAAAATATGTGCTGGGGCTGATCACGGAGCAAGGAGGACCAAACTCGCACACAACGATCCTGGCACGCAAGCTAGAAATTCCGGCGGTCGTAGGGGTCAAGAATCTGCTGGAAACGCTACAGGAATATGAGGGAAAAACCATCTCGCTTGCCTGCGATGGAAGCACAGGCGAGGTGATTATAGCTCCTGATGAGGCAACCGTTCAGAAATTCCAGCAAGCTGCTTTAGCTTATAGGCGACAGAAGAACAAGTTACAGGCTTTGCGGATGTTGCCAGCGATCTCGTTAGATGGTGTAACTGTTGAAGTTGCGGCAAATATCGGTCATCCACGTGAAGCACAACCCGCTCTGAATGCGGGGGCGGGAGGTGTTGGCTTATTTCGCACAGAATTTCTCTTTCTGGACCGTGAGCGAGCGCCGAGCGAGGAGGAGCAATTTGAGGCGTACCGGACAGTGCTGCACACCTTCGCGCGAAAAACGGTAATTGTGCGCACGCTGGATATTGGTGGTGATAAGAGCGTGCCATACCTGAACTTACCAAAGGAGAGCAATTCATTTCTCGGCCTGCGCGGTCTGCGTCTGTGCCTTGATTCCGAGTACCAGGATCTGTTTCGTACGCAGGTGCGCGCTCTATTGCGTGCAGCCCCGCAGAGCGCGGGTTCATTGTGGGTGATGTTCCCGATGGTATGTGATCTACGAGAGGTGCGGCAGGCGAAGACCTTTCTGGCCCAGACAGAGGCACAACTGTTGCAGGAGAGAAAGCTGGCGAGTCCGGTCCTGCATCTCATCCGCATCGGCATCATGATTGAGACGCCGGCGGCAGCGTTGCTCGTGGATCAACTTGCGCAGGAGGTGCACTTCTTTAGCATCGGCACAAATGACCTGACGCAGTACATGCTTGCGAGTGATCGAATGAATGCGCGCCTGGGAGAACTGCAGCGCCCCTTTCATCCGGCAGTGATGCGGGTCATTGCGCATAGTGTACTGACGGCACGCAAGTTACAGCGCTGGGTGGGGATGTGCGGCGAGATGGCAGGCGACCCACGTGCCAGCACATTCCTGCTCGGCTTAGGCATAAACGAATTGAGCATGGAACCAGGGGCACTTAACGCGGTCAAGCAGGCTATTCGCGCCACGAGCACGAAGCAGGCACAGGAACTCGTGCAACGTGTGCTCAAGGCCGAGCGTGTCGAGGATACCGAGATGCTCCTCTCACGCGAGCAGAGAGGGTGAAAGAAGAGGTGCTGATAAGGCTGAGGTGAGTAAACGTTGCAGAGCCAGCTTTAGAGCCAAAGATGCCATTACCCATCTGTGTAGAGTGTCCGTTATTGAGCAGGTGAGGGGGGGCACATTTTGGCACTTTCTCGTTGCGAGTGAAACTGGAAGAGATATGCGAAGCCCATTCCTCTTGGGTGAGTCTCTACTCCACAAAGTTGCGAGCGATCAGGTCTGAGAGCGCTTGCAGAGCCTCCTGCTCATCTTCACCGTCGGCCTGCACTGTAATGGTTGCGTCGCGGGGGATAGCCAGGGTGAGCAGGCGAACCAGACTTTTGGCGTTGACCGTCTGGCCGTTATAGATCACGTGAATTGTACTCTTGAATGGCTTTGCTGTTTTGACGAATTGACCTGCTGGACGAGCGTGTAAGCCGACATCATTGTGGATGATTACCTCGATCTGTTGCATCTGGGCTTCCCTTTCCATCTCGTATAGCACAATGGGTGAAGAATGTTGTCCTTCTGTACGTCTATGGTACCCTAAAGAGAGGAAGATAGTCTAGCATCAGGCCGGGGAAAAAATAGTATACTGAGTATCTGCTACAAAATAGTGAGTATTCCAGTACAATTTCTTTCTAGCTATTTTTGAGGAAGAGTTTTATGATACAGACACAATCCGTTGCATTTCCAGCGGGTGCCCGGCAACTGAATGGATACCTGGCGCAACCTGAAGGGGATGGGCCATTTCCGGGGATCGTGGTGATTCACGAGGCGTTTGGCCTGAATGATGATATCAAGGAGATCACGCGGCGCTTCGCTGAGGAGGGCTACGCGGCTCTGGCTGTTGATCTCTTTTCGGAGCGCAACCAGATCGTGTGTATGTTTCGCTTCATGGGGCAGATGCTTTTCAAGGCGCTCGATAATGATAGCGTGAATGAGCTGAAGACGACGCTGAGCTATTTTATGGAGCAGCCTGGCGTGGACTGTGAGCGTGTGGGCGCGATTGGTTTCTGTCTGGGTGGAGGGTTTGCGATTGCCTGGGCATGTACGGACCCGCGTCTGAAAGCGATTGCACCATTTTACGGCATGGTGCCGCGTCCGATAGAGGCTGTTGCACGGCTCTGTCCCGTTGTAGGATCGTATCCAGGCAAGGATATAACGACATCTGGCGGGCAGAAGTTGGATAGAGCGTTAGAGCGGTATCACATTCCCCATGACATCAAAATCTACCCCAATGCTCTGCACTCATTTTTCAATCATGGATCACGTTACAATGCCGAAGCGGCACAGGATGCGTGGGTGCGCGTGCTCTCCTTCTTCAAGGAGCATATCCAGCCCGCGCAGCCAGTCTAACATTACTGGTGCTTTGTCCTGGTGTTTTGCAACCATTATCACTTTCTGTTCACTCCCCCTTTTTGCAGGCCAATGATCAGTTAGAGAGAACGGCAAGGAATGTGCTAGTATGTACTCTTAGTCAGATCTTGCTGAAAGGGGGAATACTACGAAGCATTAAGATTGCGGCTCGTAGTCAGTGTATCTTCCAGGCAAATGTCTGTCCGTGTATCGTATGTTAGAAGTTATATTGTCGTGCTTCATATTGAAATCATATTAAAAATAAGAATTTATGGCTAAAAGTATACAAAAGTTATTACAGTATGTGATAATTAAGAAGGTAACTTATAATTGTATGGATTTGCTTTCCAAGAGTTGAAGAAATAGAATGTGGCCTCTCCTGAGTCCCTTTATGTTGATACGTGGCGGGAGGGAAAAATGTCAATGTCTGCGGAAGAGAGAATCGACCTGGACCTCGACACGATCTTGCAGCTTTTACAGGCACGTCAGGAGACGTGTACATTGCAGACTGTATTAAAGCGTGGAGTTGTCGAGTTGGGTTTAAAAGGATCGTGTAGTGTTACTCTTCAGCTTGTAAAAGGGCGCGTAGTATCTTGTCAGATCGCGAACTCGCAGCAAAATCTTTCTAGCATAGAACTGGTGCGCTATCTTCCACATCATGAGCGATTTACATGGTTATTTCGTATTGTCGAACTCCAACAGCTTCCGCGACCGCAGCAAGCGCCTGAACCAGCTCCAGCACTAATCTCAAGTGTTCCTCGACGTGTTGTGATGACACAGGACAAAGAGCTACTGGTGCAAAATTTGCCGCGAAATGTACGGCACGTCCTGGCGCTCATCGATGGCAAACGTTCGGTAGAAAAGATTGCACAAATGCTTGCTCTCTCACCTGATTATGTATTAAATGTTTTACAAAAATTACAGGAGGGAGAGATTATTTGAGAAGGTTATTTCTTTGTTTTTGTTATAGTTACTCTAAATGAACATGTCTTAGAGACAGAATAAGGAGATGTATTCTATGCTTTCTTCTCAAAAGCCACAGCAAGACAAGAGCTATTATGACCCATTAAATTATACAGGGACTGCAGAGGCTGCGCCGAAACGATCTATCTTTACAATGTTTCTCAGTGGCTGGTACTGGTTGACGGCTCCACCGGAAGTTGGGCAGAACGCGGATTTGCAGGATCGTGAAGCTGTACGACGAGGACGTTTAGCGAGTATCATCCTTGTTTTCGCACTTTTTAATACGACAGTAGCGCTTCCTGGGGCCATAGGAAATAAGAATAATCTCCTTCTTACAATTCTTATAGTATTTCTCCTGTTAGAGTTATTTGCATTTTTTCTGAATCGTCGTAAACATATAACACTGGCAGGACTGATTTGTGTAGTTGGCCTTGAATGTGGACTGATTGGATCTGTTCTAAGCTATCGACAACTTTCGGCTGACACGTTACAATTGCTTGATCTCCTGATTATGCCTCTCATTTACGCTGCATCACTCCTACCTTCTGGGAGTGTCTTTATCGTAGCCTTGATAAACTGCGCGTGCTCTGTTGTTATTTTCAATCTTATGCCACATTCAGCAGAGATTAATGGTATGCTTGATCAGCAGCGTTACGCACTGCTTTTTCGCGTTTTAACCATGCAGGCTGTTGTAGCTATCGTTACGCACATGTGGGTACGAAGTGCGGTCAAGGCCATCGTGCGTGCGGATCGTTCTGACGCGATTGCCTCGTTGGAACGGACACTTGCGCGTAAAGATCATGCTGAGGCGGAGCAGAAACAAGTACTAGAGGCAGGGATTAACGATATTGTGCAGGCGATTGCGAAGATCGCGCAAGATCCAACGGCTCCTGTTGCAGTCAATACAGACAAACCGTTATGGCAGATTCTTGCTGCTCTAAACAATCTGCGCAAGCGGCTGATCCGTGTGGGGCAGGAGGCAGAGGGGTACGCACACGAGGTAGAGCAGACGCGACGTGCACTTGCAACGCTTTGTCACTACTTGAGTCAGGGGCCAGAGCGGCTTGCTTCTACCTGGCAACCTACCAATACAGCAGTGGATGAAATCGCCTGGCAACTTGTTAATAGTATCTCACGACAACGTTCTGCCCAACCGGGCGTGAAGAGAGATACTTTCTCGGGCTAATTGTGGAAGAAGTGAGAGAAAGTTTTGTTACATCCGATAGTGTGGAAGCTATTGGAGCGAGGGCATCAGCCCTACATGCTCACGCGCAATCACCTGAGGAGTTTGGAGCGATTTACGAAGCATTGTTAGAGACGGCTCTGGCACTGTTTGGTGAGCGGGGCTGCGAGGCCGTGAGCGTAGAGGAGATAGTCGCTCGTGCGGGAAGTAGTGTGGGGACATTCTATGCCTACTTTCGCAGCAAGCAGCAGATACTGCTGGTGTTGCTGCAGCAATATCTCGATGTGATGCACTCACTGAACTTGCTCTCTTTCGATTTAGGTCGAGCGCCGCTAGAGACTATTATGGGCATTATCCAGAAAGCGATTGAACCAGATCGAGCTTACGCAGTAGGGAAGGTGGAAGAGCAGTTCTATACTTTGCCTTCCAATCTATTGTATATAATGTATAAAATGTAAGACAATGCAGAAGGAGCGGGGAAAGTCCGCTCCTTCTGCATTGTTTGGTTCTGTATGCTTTGCTATTGCGTGCTTCCCCTTTGCTAAGTCCAATTTGAACATGCTGTCGTAATTCGGTACTCCGAAGCCAATCCAATGCAAAGAGGCTTTTTTGATACGACTCACCTAAGGAACAGAAATCTTATTTGTCAATCAGAGTATTACAACTAAGATAGTACATTGACAATCATAGTACTATGATATATACTCCTGATATGAGGTGATGCTATGAGTGAAAACAAACTGACCTCCGACCTGCTGCGCGGACATACCGATACGATGATTTTACGGCTCTTATCGGAAGCTGACCG
>DAOUDD010000141.1:0-25295 GCA_034431765.1 Ktedonobacteraceae bacterium
AAATATGCTATTCAAGCAGTTCTGCCACGCTTGAACACGCTTGGCGAACAGGGGTGGGAACTGGTGCAGATGGAACCTGTGCGTGTCGGCGTCAATGGTGACGTTATGGTTTCCGGGGGAGAGACACGTTATTGGACAAATGTCTATCTCTGTGTGTTCAAGAGATGGCGCGAGAGGAGTTAGACAAAAGGAGTTATAAATATGGAAGCATTTACACAACATACTGGTCTGGTCGTTCCGCTGGATCGCACCAATGTGAATACCGACGAGATTACGCCTGCCCGTTTCCTCAAAACCATTGCACGCACAGGCTTTGCTGAGGCCCTCTTCGCCAACTGGCGCTTCCTGGCTGATGGCACACCCAATCCTGATTTTGTGCTTAATCAGCCGCGCTACAAGGATGTGAGCATTCTGCTAGCTGGCGATAACTTCGGCTGCGGCTCCTCGCGCGAGCATGCTCCCTGGTCTCTGCGTCAGTACGGATTTCGCTGCCTGATCGCGCCCAGCTTCGCCGATATCTTCTACAACAACTGCTTCAATAACAGTATCTTACCAATGACTCTGGAAGAATCACTTGTCCAGCAATTGATGGTGGAGACAGAGGCTCACGAGGGTTATAAGCTCAGTATAGATCTGGATGCACAGACTGTTACAACTCCGACGGGGCAAGTCTTATCCTTCGAGATCGACTCATTCCGCAAGCAAGCGCTGCTACAAGGTCTCGACAACATCGGCTGGACCCTCTCTCATAGCGATGAGATCGCTGCATATGAGCAGCGACGTCGCCAGGAAGCACCATGGCTTTTTGCCATATGAACGTAAGTTCTTGGATACATCTGCACTATCCGGTGGATCTGCTCAGCACTTGGAAACCGTTGAGCACAAATGGAAGAGAATCTGCTGCTTGGTAGTGCTGTGTCTGGTGATATTTATGCTATGTTTTTGATCACAATGTTATCATGCTTAATGAAAAAACAACGTATGCAGAACAAGCTAGATATTGAGCAGCTAATCATTCGCTGTGCTACGCGTGCAGATGTACCAGCGATTGTACATCTGCTGGCCGATGATATCCTGGGAGAGAAACGTGAACTTGATCAAGATCCTTTACCTCACGAGTATTATGCTGCGTTTGAACGGATTGACAGTGACCCAAATAATGAATTGATTGTTGTCGAAAGCGCTGGAGAGGTTATTGGGACGCTGCAATTCACGATGATACCCTCGCTCAGTTTCCAGGGTAGCACTCGCGCCCAGATCGAATCCGTTCGCGTCGATAGGCGTTATCGGAGTCACGGTATTGGTCGTTATCTACTGAACTGGGCAATTGAGCGGGCACGTCAAGAGGGTTGCCGTTTGGTACAATTGAGCACTAATGCCGGCCGAGTCGATGCACACCGTTTCTATGAACGACTTGGCTTTGTGAGTTCTCATATTGGTATGAAGCTAGATTTGGCCCAGCTACCAGTTAACACGGAGGCAGAATAGAACAAAGGTCTTTGAGTGTGTCTAACAAGGTATCTGAGGTGCAGTTGAACGAATTTGTACGCTTATAGGCTTACGTCAAAGAGCGTTCCAGGCGCTTTATGATGCGAGTAATACCCAAATCACTATCACGATGACGGGCACTACAATAAGCCCGACCTGCACGCATAATCCGGCAGCGTTTACAGACCGGTTGCCGACAATACGCACAATGCCGTGCCGTTGGGCGACCACAAAGTGCACAGGAAGCGAGAGGAAGAATATTCATAGAAGCCTGCCTTTCTACTAGCTTCTGTTCCAACTATCCCAATGTTATACGAACTCAGCGTCGTCAATGTTTCGCTGCCCTGTCTCCATTTTGACTTTTAAAATATTTACTGGCTTGCAGGTCAAAAAAAATCTTAAAAGTCAAAAAAGAATAGATAGCTCATAATGAAGTGCAAGAAAGTATCCTGATAATCAGTTAAAGGTCTCTTCGTCTGGCGTTTGGAAATCAAGACCTGGCATTCATGTCGCGAAAAATAGGAGCAGATTCCATCGCGCTCGTTGCCGCAGAAGCTTTTTGTAGACATTCTGCACTTGAGAATAATAGAGAACTTCTTTATTATTACTATATCCCTAATTGTGTACCACTACTCAGCAGGTAAAGGAGTATTTCTCCCCATGACGACAAGTGAAAAGCATAATGGAGCGCTTCGGGTTGGCGTCATCGGCTTGGGCTTTGGCGGTGAGCAGGCAATCAAGGGGTATAGCCGTCTGGCTGACGTGCAGGTTGTAGCCCTGGCTGGGCTGGAAGATGAGCGGCGCGAGCAGCTTGCCAATACGTATACTATACCTCATCTCTATCAGAACTATGAGGAGTTGCTGGAGCGGACCGATCTAGATGCAATAAGTATCGCGGTTCCTAACTATCTGCACGCACCTATCGCTATCTCTGCTCTGGAACGAGGTCTGCATGTGCTGTGCGAAAAGCCGCTGGCGCGTAATAGTACCGAGGCTGAGGAGATGGTGCAGGCGGCACGTAAGGCCAATAGAGTCCTCCAGGTCGTCTTCAATCATCACGAGCGCGGCGATGTCCAGACACTCAAGCGCTATATCGACGAGGGCAGGTTGGGCCATATTTACTATGTTAAGGGATACTGGATGCGTCGTCGCGGCATCCCCGGTGCCAACTCCTGGTTTGTCAGCAAAGAAAAGGCAGGTGGTGGCCCATTGATCGACCTGGGTGTGCATATCCTTGATATCGGTCTCTTCCTGCTGAACGAGCCTGAAATAATTACTGTAAGTGCTTCGACTTATAACGAATTGGGGAAACGTGGTGTCGGAGCCGATCCCAACGCAGGGAAGTCTGGCTCTGAGAGTGGTTTCGAGGTAGAGGACCTGGCAACTGCCTTTCTTCGTCTTTCAACCGGTGCTACACTGTTACTTGAGGCGAGCTGGGCCACGCATAGCAACGCGCAGGATGACTATGGCATCGTGCTCTACGGTAGTGAGGGCGGTGCGGAGATTCGCGTGCAAAACTACTCCACGCAAAATACGCTGCGCGTCTACACCGATATTGCCGGTACACAGGCTGAGATAGCGTTCAAAAATCCACAGAGTGGGTTTCATGAGGCCGTCATTCGTGACTTTATCGCCAGCATCAAAAGTGGTAACTGGTCACTCTATGATGGGAGCGATGGTCTGCGCCGCGCTCGTGTCATAGATGCTTGCTACGCCTCTGCACAACAAGGGCGGGAAGTCATTCTTAATTCATAGTTTGTATACTGTGATAGTAAACGTACAGTAAGGGAGAGAGTTTCTTATGGAGATAACGTCTACAAAAACTGCGCTCATCACGGGTGGCTCGCGTGGTGTTGGCGCGGCAACTGCTCTGGCACTGGCTGAACGCGGATACGATATTGCTATTACCTATCGCAATAAAGCCGCACGAGCAAATGACGTTGTCTCTCAGCTCTCTTCCTACCATGTTCGTACGCTTGCCGAACGCTGTGATATGACAAAGCAAGAGGATGTCGCTGCCTTCTTTGCCATCTTCCAGAACTGGACAAACTCCCTGGATCTGCTGGTACTTAATGCCTCCGGTGGTCTGGAGCGAGAGGCGCTTGTTCTTGATCCTGACTACCCCATGCACATCAATCACGATGCACAGCTTGTCTTTCTGGACAAAGCTCTGCCAATGATGTGCGCAGGTGGAGTCGTCATTTTTGTCACCAGTCATTGGGCACATCTCTACGGAAATTGTGAACAGGTTCCAGCTTACGGTCCCGTTGCCGAGTCGAAATATGCAGGCGAGCAAGCTTTGCGTGCGCGTATGCCGCAATTGGAAGCGCGTGCTATTCGCCTGCTCGTCGTCACTGGTGACCTGCTCGACGGCACCATCACCCCCAAATTACTGGAGCGCAATGCTCCAGGTCTGATCGGGCAACGTCGTACCGAAACGGGTAATTTGCCCTCCGCGACTGATATGGGCAGAGCAATTGCGCTTGCTGCGACAGACAGTACACTCCCGAATGGACATACAAGTGTTGTAGGAAATGCACTGGAGACGTTAACGCTTCAATAGCTCTTGCCTGCCTATCCCTAATTTCATTCCAGTACTACAATTTCGTCCTATTACTATATAGTGCTTATCCGAAAACCTGAGTGCGAAGCACTAACTGCGATACTCTCCTTGCACAAACCTGAGCGTAGCTCGCTCTGCGAAGAGCGTCCGTTTGTGGTTAACAAGAAGAGCGGCGTTGGTTTTCGCATAAGATCATAGAACAAGTTATGTAGATATGTGGAGCAAAACACTATGGGACAAATTGTAGATTTCCTGATATCACTCTATCACTATATAGATTCATCTCCTGTGGGCTGGGTCTGGATTATCGCGCTATTTCTTTGCCTTGGAAATAACAAGCTCTCAGGGGCACAAAAGTTTGTCTGGTTTATTCTGATTTGCTGGTTGCATATCTTCGGAGCACTTCTCTATCTCTTTCTGGTTCCAGGGGGATGGTATCAGCAAATCGCTCGTAAGATGCAGAAAAAGCAGAAAGCTTCACAGACACAAAAATGGGCGCAAAATGTTCCTTCGCCTGCTCAACCTCAAGCTCAACAATCGCTCTATCAGGCAGGTTATCAAGCTCAAACCACTGCCTCTGCAGGCTTCTATTCATCAGTTGGAGTCGCTCCAGCATCTCAGCAAGCCGTGCACCGTGTCCACGACATTCTCCCTCCAGCCTCTCCAGAAGAGGAGCCAGAGTACTACGATCCTCAGTACGAACAGCCCCAAATTATCTACCCGAAAATGACACAGGATGCCGATAATTAATTCTTTTCTCTCCCTTCTTCTCTTCCCCTTGACTTTTCTACCTAATTAGATATAATACTAATTAGATATTGATCTACGAAAAGGAGAGTGTATGTCACAGGATGAATTTCAGACGCTCCTGCAATTTTTCAAGGTGCTGGCAGATGAGACGCGGCTCAAGCTGCTTGGTCTGCTAGCGAATCAGGAGCGCAGCGTTGAGGAACTGGCGGCTTTGCTGCAATTGCGTGCCCCTACGGTGTCACATCACCTTGCGAAGCTGCGCGAGCTGAACCTGGTACGCATGCGTTCAGACGGAAATACGCACTACTATGAACTCAATAGCGAGGCGCTGCGCGAGACGAACAGGCTCTTACTTACACCCGAAAGAATGGCGCGCCTGGTCGAGCCGGTAGAGGGAGATGCCTGGGAGCGCAAGGTGCTGCGCGACTTTCTGGATGGTCAGCACTTGAAAGAGATTCCCGCCAGTCGCAAGAAGCGTTCAGTGATTTTGCGCTGGCTGGCAAGCAAATTTGAGTATGGAACAACCTATACCGAGGCGCAGGTCAACGAGATTTTGCAGCAGCATCACCCCGACTCATCCTCGTTACGGCGCGAGATAATCAGCGACAGGGAAGCTCTGATGAAGCGCGAAAATGGTCTCTACTGGCGCGTAAAACCGGAAGAGTCAGTAGATTTAACAACGAAGGACGAGTTGTAAACATCACTCTACAATATTGGAGAATAGAGTATGCAGCGGCAAAAAACTCCGCCATCACCTGAAACCGTCAAAATCACCGCGGCTCTGCTCGCCGAGAAACTCGGCGGTTCTGTACGCCTGGGCGAGGGGCGCAACCTTGGTGGAAGTGCTCGTTCAAACGTCTATCGCTTTCCACTCGTTGCCGGACCAGCACAGGCACCATCGAGTATCATCGTTAAGCAGACAGACTCAGCGATTGCCGCAACACTGTTCAATGAATGGGCAGCCCTGCAATTTCTCAGTGAAGTCTGTGCAGACGAACCGCTTGCCCCACGCTTTTATGCAGGGAACAGGGACGCCGGACTCTTCATCATGGAAGATTTTGGCGAGGGCAAACGGCTCGATCACATCTTATTGAGCAACGATCCTGATGTGGCGGAAAAGGCTCTCCTCGACTTTGCATCTATCCATGGTCGCTTGCACGCGCGTACATATAGACGACAGGCCGAGTATATGAATATTCGCCAGGCACTCGGTTCGGTCGAAGAAGTTCAGCTTCAGTTAAGCTACGAGGAACTAGCGAAAACACTCTCCATAATAGCCCGTAGCGTGGAGATTGAGATTACGCCAGGCGTAGAAAGCGAACTGGCAGAACTCGCCAGAGCGATGGAGCACCCCGAAGGGTTTGAGACATTTATTCAAGGTGATTCATGTCCCGATAACTGTGTCTATCTCGATGGAAAACTGCACATGCTGGATTTTGAATTTAGCCGCTTTACGCATGCGCTGTTGGAAGGTTGTTATGTCCGGTTGCCCTTTCCCAGTTGCTGGTGTGTCTACGCGATTCCAGAACGCATTATGCAGCGCATGGAAACTACGTATCGTACTGAGCTGGCACAGAGTTGTCCTGCTCAATAGATTTGACGTTTGTAGAAGCCTGAGTTACTTGTGCTCACTCTAATTCAAGGGTAACGTCACACTCTGACCGGCCGCAAGGGTGATGTATGAGATAGCTTGACCGCCATAGGTCTCTGCCCCATCTGTTTTGAGGCCGGTGACGGGGACGGTCGCAGCCTTTTGTGCTGTGAGGGTAATCGAGATGCCTGGTACAGTGCTCGCGGTTACTCCTGCGTTATTATATTGCATACGCGCTGCTACTTTCTGTCCCAGCTTATCCATAGTGTGAAACTGGATCGGTAGCGTGTAGTACTGTGCGTATTTTTGCAGTGTTTGGTCGAGCAGATCGCCAAGCAGAGTATGGATGCCATCGTAGGCATGCAGGTTCTCGGCGTGGAACATCCAGGGATCAATATCACCCTGGATCAGGTAGGTCAGGAGCGTATCACTCTCTTTGTCCAGAATCTCTCTATAGTTGAGATTGCGGCCCCAATGAGAGGCATACAGACAGTTGTACTCAGCCACCCACGCGTCGGGGGTTGAGACGTTGTAGAACAGATTGGTGGGACGGCGCGGGATCAGCAAAATATCCGGCTGCAAGCTGTTGTAGATGCCGGCGTTGGGCGAGGGATTGTTGTAGTCGGGAATCGAGGTATCCGTGACCAGATAGCGAATGCCGTTGTCAGAGGCCGCCCGCAGAAAGTTGGGATTCGCTAACCCTGACACTTCGGGGGTAACCATGATATTTTTCGAGTAATTCGTCAGGTGCAGCGTATCCTGCGCGACCACGTCATTGAGCTTGATCTCATCGTTTGCCCTGGCGTAATCAACCGTGTTCAGGTTGAGATGGTCATAGGTGTGACTGACCCAGTAATATTGATCCTGCGTTGTTTGTACTGCTGCTGTCAACGTATCGGGTTTGGGTGCGACTTTCGACGTGGTGCCGTAAGCGTTAAAGGCGATAGTCAACGTCAGGTTTGATGTAACAGCCGAGGTGTGTTTGGCCGCCTGCCAGCTCGTCGTTGCCTGCCAATCGCTTCCGGTATTGCGATACGTGGCACCTGTCTGGCTCGGAGCAGTGTTGCATGGTGTCTCTGGTTTCCACTCTGCTCCCTTTATGAAAAGGTCATCGACCTGTGGCGACATATAGATGTGACGCTCACCCAGGAATAGTCCTTTCGTCACCCAGTTGATTATGCCGTAGCAGAGCAATTGCGTGTGGAGCAGGTTGGTATTGCTATCGAACGTGAGCGAAAGCGTCTGCCGTTCATCCGCATAATTGCGTAGTGCGGCCAATGCATTTCCATTCGTATCAGTCAGGAGCGGGATGGTCAAGCCGTCGGTGAGCGGCCGAGCCAGGTAGACATAAGCATCCCTGATGGGAATTGTTGTGCCAGGATTGAGATAAGAGAAAACTTCTTGTCCGTGGGTTGTCAATGTTGTCATGAGAGGCATGTTGCTTACATTTGTTGCAGAACTGGGAGCCTGGTAACCATAATCCGCACCGGGGTAGGTATACCAGCTCACCTGGCGTACTCCCAGCGTTGCCTGGTACGTCCAGAGGTTTGTCCACTCCTCCTGTGTGAGCGCACTTCTATGAGCAGAGCCACTGTTGTATGCGAGCATGCCATTCGTCAGGATCACACCCTGATAGTAGCCACGACAGGTGGAACCTAGCTTATCGGCTGTCAATCCATTGGGAGTCTGGGAGGCGATGTAAACCGTGTAGGGTGTTCCCAGGTAATCCAAAGCTTGCTTGATAGCCGGAAGACTGGTTTCATTGCCATCAGCCGCGAGAATGAGCACTTTGAGTTCAATCGCTGGTGTTGAGCAGGCCCCATTTGCATGTGGGCTATTAGGTGTAGCAGGTCGTGTATTATTTTGCAATGGCATAGATTTGAGCGTCGCTGCCTGAATCTGTCCTTTTCTAATAGATTGTACGATCCTTTATTTCAACGGATCGCATGCTGGCTCAAAGCCTGCGTTGAACTGAAGGCGATTGAGTTGAACATCAGTGACATAGGGAATATATGACTTCGCACGCGCTCGTTGGTACGCCATGCGCACAAGATCAGTGCTGGTTGCGTAATCTATAGTGAGCACTAGATGACCTAGACTATTTTGTCGAATGATGTCAAGATTACGTTCGGCCTGTGCCTGCTGGTCTAGTGTACTTGGCTTATTCGTTGCCTGCACGTACACCTCTTCACGGCCAATTCCGGTCAGCGTTCTCACGTAATCGTCGTGATCAGCCGCCAGCCCTTCCGCGTTCTGTGCGATCACGCCGAAATCTTCGCCTAGAGGCGAGTGTGTTCGTGCGTAATGCGCGATATTTATCACAAAGTTGACCATGTCATCTTCATGTCCATCGGCATAATCTTCTCGATAGGCATCGATGCGATCCAGGTAGATGCCATCGAAGCCAGCGGCGATGATAGTGTCAATGTAACGGTAAATCGTCTGTTGCCAATCCGGGTTCCAGTACTGCACCCAGTAGTTTTTAGCCCAATTGGGATCAACTGCCCCTAACCAGCTCGGATTTCCAGGTTTCCAGTCTGCTTGCCAATAACCACGGTAAGATTCAGCCTGGCCAATGCTCAGGTACGCAACGACACGTCGATTGCAGTATGACTGTCGTAACATCGTAATCTGGTCTGTCGAGAAGACGCGTCCAGCCGAACCGTCTGCCGAGTAATCGATTACAACCAGGTCAAAGGGCGTCTTACTGATCTGCTGTATATCTGGATTATCCAGCCAGTAGGCCCAGTTGCGCACTGCCGTCCAGGACCGTCTCCCGTTGGCTGGTGTTGTCGCAACTCCCGTACTTGTTGCGGTAGCAGTACTCGTCGCTGTAGCTGCCACACTGGCGGTTGACTTTGGTGTGACTGTCGTGCTTGCACCATGTGGTGGGGTTGGATGTTTGGGAACACGCACCTTTGTCACGTCATTTCCCCCTCTCTGTTGTGTAGGCTGCAAGAGCACGTTATATGATATCCATATAAAAACTAGAAGCATGCTTATTGCTACCAGGCTGATTAGGAGTAACAGAGAACGTTTTCGCCTCTTTTGCTCCGATAAGGGCTGATTATTACGAATATTCATAGATCAATCCTGATATGAGGATAAGAAAACGTGTTACGTGATTGGAGACGCTGCCTGAGGGCAACGTCTCTAGATCTCTCCCGTGCCATACTATTATATTAGCTCAACGGCAGTGTCACCGTCTGGCCTGCTGCAAGCGTCACGTACGAGATGTGTTGGGTCCCGTAGGTCTCTGCCCCAGGAGCATTCAGGCCAGTAACCGGTACAGTTGCCGCTTTCTGCGCCGTCAGCGTGATGGAAACGCCAGGGACAACGCTAGCCGTGACACCGCTCGCGTTATACTGCATGCGGTCCGCTACCCTCTGCCCTAACTGATCCATCTTGAAGAACTGAACGGGCAGATTATAGTACTGCGAATACTTCTGTAACGCCTTATCGAGCAGATCACCCAGCAGGGTATGGACATCATCGTAGGCGCGCAGGTTCTCGACGTGGAACATCCATGGGTCGATGTCGCCCTTGATCAGGTAGGTGAGCAGCGTGTCACTCTCTTTGTCCAGAATCTCTGAATAGGTCAGGTTGTGCCCCCAGTATGAGGCATACAGACAGTTGTACTCTGCGACCCACTCCGTTGGTGTTGAAACGTTGTAGAACAGATTTGTGGGGCGGCGTGGCTCCATCAGAATATTCGGCTGGAAGCTGTTGTAGATGCCAGCATTGGGTGAGGGATTGTTATAGTCAGGAATCGAGGTATCCGTGACCAGGTAGCGAATGCCATTGTCAGATGCAGCTTTCAGGAAATTGGGATTGGCTAATCCAGAAACATCTGGTGTGACCATGATATTGCTGGAATAGTTGGTCAGGTGCAGCGGATTCTGCGCAACAGCGTTGTTCTGTGTGATCTCAGAGTTGGCTGTTGCATAACTGACCCTATTCAGATTAAGATGGTCAAACGTATGGCTGACCCAGTAGAACAGATTTTGTGTTGTCTCCACTGCTGGTGTCAATGTATCCGAGCTATAGCCTGCATCGGAAGTCGTTCCATAGCCATTGAATGCGATGGTTAGACTCAAGTTCTGCGTGATAGGAGAAGCGTGTTTAGCTACCTCCCAGGTCGTCGTCGCCCGCCAATCCGCACCAGTGTTGCGATAGACTGTTCCGGTCTGATCAACAGGTGTGCCGCAGGGTGTGCTGGGCACCCACTCTGCACCGTCAATGAAGAGATCGTCAACCTGTGGTGACATATAGATGTGCCGCTCGCCCAGGAATAGCCCTTTTGTTACCCAGTTGACTACACCATATGAGAGCACCATAGAGTGGACAAGGTTTGCGTCACTATCAAACGTCATCGAGAGCGCCTGCCGTCCATCGGGATAATTATGTGACGCTAGCAGCGCATTGCCATGGGCATCGCTGAGCAGCGGTGTCGTTGCACCATCCGTCAGAGGCTGTGCCAGGTAAGTGTAAGCATCCTGAATCGTCACCGTGGTACCAGCGTTGAGATAGGGAAAGACGCTTTGACCTTGTGTGCTCAGCGTTGTTGCAATCGGCGTACTCGTCGTATCAACTTCTGCATTGGGAGCCTGATAGCCGTAATCCGCATTGGGATAGGTGTACCAGCTCACCTGGCGCACTCCCATCGTAGACTCGTAGCCCCACAGATTCGTCCATTCGGCCTGCGAAAGTGCACTTGCCCAGGTTGTGCCGTTATCGTATACCAGGCTACCGTTCGTCAAAATGACACCTTCGTAGTAGCCGTGGCAGCCAGCGCCCAGCTTATCTGCCGTCAGACCATTTGGCGTCTGTGTAGCAGTATACACTGTATACGGTGTGCCAAGATAATCCAATGCCTGCTTGATGGCTGGTAGATCAGCCTCCTTGCCATCGGTAGCAATGACCAGCACCTTGAGATCAATTGTTGGTGTTGGACAGGCCGCATCATTACTACCCGTCAGGGGCGTATGTAGCGCTGCTGTCATTGCCGTCGCAGCCCTTGAATCACTCTCTGATCTGGGCGTAGCAAGGGTATCTTGCATCCCCTTCGACTGATAATACTTCTCACTTGATGGTGGATTAACCGGTAGTTTTAGTGGTAAGGATTTCGTTTTGGGAAGCTCTGGGACAGCTTTTCTAAGTCCATCTAAATAGATGGGGTTGAGTTTGTTCGTTGAATCTGGCTTGGCCGCGTTTGTAAACATTGGCGGCCCCACTAGTACAGCGAGAACAATGGCTGTAAGCAAGGTGAAGCTTAACGCTGTCACCGTGATTTTCCGACGCGATTTCATTCATTGTTCCTTTCAATTATATAAGCATATATATACCTCTTGCACCAGCCGCACCCCGGAGAGCCTATTCTATTGGTTGGAGCATAAAGGTGAGGTATTCAAGTTTGTTCAGGCGATTCTGCATCAGGAACCAGCCAAAGAGCGCTGTTAGCACTGATGCTACAAGGTAGCCCGCTCCGTAGAACTTGCTGCCGAGCGTGAGCGAGATAAGGGTACAGACAATAATGCTAACCAGGTAGACAGCGATCAGCAACATCGCTTCACGGCGTCGATCTATATACAACAGCAGTAGCATGCTGAGAAAAACGAAGTATTGTGCCACACCACTTAGAAAGGCCATGCGTAGCAGCGGAACCCACTGCTCCTGTAAGTGCGCCCAATGAGCGAGATTGGGCGCAATAAGCACAAGGAAGAGTGCAAGCAAACCTTGAACTTTGAGAATCTGAGCTGATCCCTCGCGCACCGCCTTCTGCATCCCCTGGCGTGCCTCCGTGAGTTCTTGCAGTGTTCCCTTCTCACGAATGAATCGATAGTAATGTCGATAATGCCGATAAAATTCAGTCTCTAGATGCACCATAAATACTGCGGACGCCGGTATAGTCGAGAGATACATGAGAAACTTGGCGGTATCTAACGGTGTGTACAGGTGAAAGATGCCTGCAACAACCTGACCCTGCGAGGAGAACCAGAACAGTAAGCTGTCTGCCCAGACGCAGAGTGTATAGAGCAGACCGATCAGGGCAAGATCCCAATAGCGCCTGAAGTAGCTCAGATACTCCAGGCTGATCGTGCGCGAGGAAGGAAACTCGCGGTACACAATTGTGACGAGCAGTGTGAGGCAGAGCACCTGTCCGCATGTAAACCCTGCAATGCTACCGAGCAAGCCGTAGCTATGTCCAAGCAGAACAGATGCACCAATACTTATGCCGTATGAGAGCAAAAAGGTGAGCAAAATCTGCATGTGCTCATGTGCCGCCGAGAGAAACAGCATCACCAGCCAGGTGAGCGTAAGCACGAGAAAGAGCGTGAAGACGATCAAACGATAGCGCAGTTCAAATGGCGCGAAAACCAGAAATGGTATTGCCAGAATTGAAAGCGGTAGTACAAGGAGGAGAATGCCGGTGCAGGTCGGAGTCAGGCTCTCCACATCCTTTAGATAGAGGCGATCTGCCAGGTAACGCGTAATCACCATCTGAGGCCCACCGGCAAGCAGCAAGCTGAAGGCAAACACCCAGATGATGGTGGCATTCAGCAAGGCATGATCTGCCGCCGGCAGGTAGGAGAGCGAAGTATTATTGAGCACGAAGAGCGCGACGACACCGGCCAGCCAGGGGCCAGCCGAGAGGACAGCAGACGAGAGATAGGCTGATGTTGCCTCCAGGTAGCTTCCTTTTGCGATCAATGTCTGAAGTCGAAATCCAATTCCTGCCATGGTATTATAAACTCCCTGCAGAGACAAGCGCTTTTTGAAATATATAGCATGTGTAGAGACTTGTATATGTTTGATAGAGATGGTCCTGTCCATAAAACCGGCGAACACGCTCACGTCCTGCCCTTCCCATTCGTACCCGTAAAGCGCGGTCTTGCCATAACAGAGTTAACGCCTGCGCAGTTGCTGGCGGACTGGCAACGGGTGTAAGCAGACCACTTGCGCCAAGCGCTTGATCTTCTGCTGTGATGCCGAGCAGGAGTTCACGGCAGGCACCAACCTCCGTGGCAACCACAGGAATGCCAGCGCTATTCGCCTCCAACACCACAAGAGGCTGACCCTCGCTTAAGCTGGTCAGGACCAGCACGTCGATCTTGCGGTAATACTGTTTAACATCAGCAGGCCCGGTAATATGAATCACATCTTCCAGATTGAGCATGGTGATCAGGTGCCTGCATTCAGCATAGTAATCAGCCTCTTCATCTGTTGGACCAACAATGTAGACCTGCAATCGTGAAATCGTTTCACTGGCGATCTTGATCGCGCGAACAAACGTCTTCACATCTTTGATGGAGACGACGCGTCCCACAAAACCAATGCGAAACTCTTCTGACTCCTCTCCCTGCTCCAGGCGTAATCCATCCAGTTGTGCAGTGTTAATGCCATTTGGGATGACATGCATCCGTTCAGGCCTTGCCCCATGTGCACGCTGATACACTTGATTGACCTCTGTGATGGAGATGACTGCATCGGCTGTATCGTAGCTGATCCGCTCCATAAAGCGGTACATGTTGAGCCACCATTCCTGGAAAAAGTTCATGCGGCGCAGCTGCGCACGCTCTTTCTCTGCCAGTTGCTCCAGCCAGCTCGACTGTGCGATCTCAATCTCGCGCTCACGGGTATACAGACCATGCTCTGTGACCAGAAAGGGGCGTCCCCGACGCAGCTTCGCAAGTGCACCAAGCAGACCACAGAAGCCGGTACTGACTGCGTGATAGACACTTGCCTCAGGGAGCTGCGCCTCAACAATATTCAGCAGCGGTAAGTACGTCTGGCGGAATGTCCAGAAGAAATCAACAAACGGCTGCTTGTATGCATACGTCTGATAGAGCGAGATGACATGTTTCCAGCTATCCGCTGCATACAGCAGTTCAGATGTGCTCAAACCTGCGAAACCGGGCCGCTGCAAGAGAGGGTAGAGATCCTGGGCATTGTAGGGCTTGCCCAACGCAATAGCTTCGTGCAGGCGTAGCAGATCCTCGTTATTGGCAGAATAGGCAAAGCGTTTGCGTGTAAACAAATTCTGCTTGTTATGTCTCGTTGCACCGGTAAAAACTTCACGAAATTCAACAACATTTGCCGGGAGGGTATAACGCACCTGGCGCTCTGTATCAGGGCGCGCTCCTACATGCACCAGGGCAAATGAGAAATTGCTGAGATTGTTGATCAGCGCATGTAACCAGCTAGAGACTCCTCCCGTGACATATGGATATGCACCCTCAACAAGCAGACAGATATCAGCCACGACTGCCACCCCCAATAAGCTGAGCCTGAGTTCCTTGACTCCACCATTGGAGCGCCGCATTCTGCTTTACCGATGTAGTCAGTACTGACTTCCTGCCAACTAGCTCTGTCAACAGATCCCACTGAGCGGTGCGGAAGGCCAGGTCCAGTGCCAGTATGTATGCCTCTTGCATTTGAGGTTGAAAGCGTAGTGCCTGCTGAACTGCATGTAATGCCTCTTCATCTGCTCCCAATGCAGCTGAGATGCGCGCGCTCTGCAGCCAGAGTCCGGCATCGTGTGCATGTGTCTGCAACAATGGGCGCAGTAGATCCTGAGCTTTGAGATAGTAGAAACGCTGGCTATGTTTATCCAGCACATTGCTCGCCGCGTACTCATAATATTGCTGAACAAGGCGCAGTGCAGATTCGGAAGTCGGCTGAGCCTCCCATGCCTTAAGTGCTGTATGCAATTGGAGCGAGAGCTTCTCCTCCAGCCGCGTCAGCAGGATTGATGCATCGCTACGGATCTCCGGCTGAGGATCTACCAGCATCTGCCGTAGCAGGTGAGATGTTTGTGGACTCGGCTGCTTTCCTAATGCGGCCAGCGTTGTGCGCCGCACCTCCAGATCGGTGCTGTACAATGTTTCTATAAGTTGCTTTCGCCCTGTATCTGGTCGCTTGATAACGGGAATGATCGGTATTGTCATGGTGATCGTGGTAAGAATGCGCTCTTTCTGCTGGAAGAGGGCAACCACAGCCAGGGCAACACTATAAGCGTATGTGCCAGCACCAGGAAATAGCCCCAGACTTAAACATAGGGCAGCAATACTCCATTTATTGAGAAGTGCTTGCTTCACCGCTATAGCTCGCGTAGACTTGCTATTGAGCAGAACGATTCCCAGCAGCCAGAGGCAGGTTGTCGGGATGTGCAGGAGCAAGAGCGGCCAGGAAAAGGCATGCAACAAAGCCAGACCGATAATGCAATCATTGCCTAGCCCAAATAGAAAGAAACATGCCCCCACGCAACGCAGCCGAAAAATAGACGCATGAACAGATTTTGTTTTTTGCATCGCTGTAACCTTTAAGGCTTAATCGCCTTTTGAAAATGACGTGAAGATTTATTTTGTATCGTAAAAACCGGTTGTATCGTTTTACCCTCAAGCTGCTGTTCTTTTTTGTCTTTTACTGGAGAGAATGCTGTTGACATATGTATAGTTTTTTCATCAGCCAGGCTACTCAGCTTTTTCTGCTTTGGTGCAGGAGAAGCTTCAATCAGCACAGTCTTCTCGTTAACTATCTGATAAATCTCGTCGTATGTTGTTGTTGCGGCTGAGTGCCGTGAGCTTTCCAGGACGAGAGAGGCGATTTGCAGCAGTGAACCAAAGAGCTGCAACGTACCAGGTGTGAATTTATCAAAGGGCAATGCGTGAACAACAACAACAACTGTGACTGGTACATCTGTATGTAACAGGGGACCTGCCATAATAATGTTCTTCGCAGGGCTTTGTCCATGTTGTAGCGCCTCGCGAACAGTACTGACCTGGCGGGTTTGCAGAACCCGCTGGATAACAGGATCAGCGATGCTGACCCGCACGGTTGACTTCCCACCGTTATCGGAGTGGTGTGCCATTTGCTGGAGTTCACCGGTCTTGAGAGAGTAGATAGTGCAGCTCTGTGCTCCCACCACTTCGGAAATGAGATGGAGTAACGTTTCATAACGCTCTGCCTCTGTCTTTCTCCAGAGTTGCATAATCCGTTGGCAGAGAACTGTGACGGGTGTCACCTCCTCTGCAAGTTGGCGTTCAAGCTCTACGCTCTGTTCGATAGCGCGTTCGTACAGCTTGTTCACACGTTTCAATGCTTGCTGCGCTTGAATATACTGCTGATCTGTTGACAACAGCTTTTTGCGTTGGTGTTGCAGCACATCGGCCATGAAAATATTAGCAAGCAGCAGAATAAAGGGTTCAAGCAAGAAGTCCAGTGTGTAAAACTGTGGATGTGGAGTAGATTTTTGCCAGATCAGGAAAGCATACTCCAACGCAACCAGTACACCCGTTATATAGACAACACTTCGTGTATAGCGAACAGCGATGGCAAAGAGAAGCAGAAAGAAGGCCGCAAAGAGCACGTGCGTCGAAACCCGGTGTTGCGGAATGAATGCAGCAAGAAGTCCGATAACAGTAAGTGCAAGGATCGCTTCAAGCAAACCACGCCTGAAAGAAAGTCCGTTTGCCTCTTGTTTTAGAGATGAAAAATCTTTATTTTGATATGAAAGTTCTTCTTCCTCTGGCATCCATGGTAGTCCCACTTCAGCTTGGTATTGCTGATTCATATAGTTCCCCAAAAACTCCTATCCCGAATATTTTCGCCGTACTTCTACTTTCAAGTGGTGGTACTAGATTCTTCAGTAAGGACATATTTCCCTGCGTTGTCCTCAATCTTATTGCTCTATTTAGAGTAGATAGAGGCGTACTTTGATTTTTTATATATATTTGACAAAGGAAAAGATAGAGACGCATATGCATTTCGTGAATGGAAACGCTATGCACCCTCATTTCTGAGTACCTATTTCTGTCCGGTACATGGTTAAATAATAGCAGAAGATTCAGTCGTTGTGGTTGATCTTGTGTTAAGAAACAATCAAAATTTGTGCAAAAATCTTCATTTCTTGTTATTTTCCTCTTAAATACCCCTTGTAAGACGGGGATTTGTGTTCAAATGATTTAGGAAGAGAGGCCGAATTGTGTAGAGAAAGTGTAACCAGGTCTGATAGGAATTCACTGAGAAGAGAGTACTTAGGTACTAGAAAATGCTGCCTTCACAAATGCGGTTTCCTGATAAGGGCGTATCTTTTACATCTATATGCAAGTTAAAGGGCTTCAACCTGGCTCTTCAGAAATTGCACCTGCTGAGTAATGTCCGCAATCTGGGTCTGCATGGTTGTCGTCCGCTCCTGTTCGGCACGGACAAAGCGTGTATAGGGGGCTATGGCGTCTTGAATTCGGTTTACCGCTCCGCTCAATTCTTTGCGGAACTGCTCTTCCAGGGCGCTATGCAGGCGCGTGCGCAGTTCTTCCATCTTATCGTCGAAGTTTTGCTGTGCACGTCTGCGTCGCATAGGCAGAATGCCCAGGCCCAGTCCAAACAGGACTGCACCTGCGACGAGACCAGTAAAGTCAGCGGCGAGTGTCCCGACTACAGCAGGGATAAGTGCTCCCAGTCCAACTCCACTTGCACCTGCGATTGCCATCTGTGCAACGGTATTGCGCAGATCCTGCGCGAGTTCCATCGTCTCATTCTGCGGATTGTAGGTTTGGATGACACTGTAGACACTGCGGGCGACCGATTGCAGCAGGGCGCGACGGTTATAGTCGAATTGCTTGCCAATCGACCCCATCATCTGCTCATCGCGGCGCAGACTTACCTGGCGGCGACGATCAAGATATTCCATCACGTGCTGCCAGAAACGATGTTCCTGCTCCACCATCCAATCAATCATTTCCTGCACTGCGCGTTCAATGCGTACACCACTATCAGCAAGTACTTCACGCTCAAAAGAAGTACGAATGCGCTCACTCTGGAGGAGATCTATCAGGCGTACCAGGCGAATCGTGTCGTCGAAAAAGCGGTCTCCGCGCAAACGCATGCCGATGATCACGTTCTCGATCTCGCTCATGCGATGTTTGAAGTTATTCTGCATATCCTCACGGTAGAAGCGGAACTGCTCCTCGATAGTACTTACCGTGCGCGCATCTTCAGCTAGCAGCTTTGCGCGCTGCTCTACCGCATTATGTGTCTCCTCAAGCACGCGTTGCATCACGCCCAGCGGACTAAGCAGCTTGAGACGGACGCGTTCGACCTCGTCAAGTGTATTGACGAGGTAATCCTCCAGCGCTCCGAAACGGCTACGCTCCCACAGTTCCATTGCTTCGTGTCCGACCGCCGCGCGTGCGCGTTCAGCGAGCTGAGCAGAGATGGGGAAGATATCCGGCTCGAAGCCGAGCAACTGCTTACAGTTGTCGCGCACAAATGTCAGGATTTTGTCGAGTTCAGCCGCGTTGCGCAACAGATCAACCTTGTTGAGCAGGATGACGACTTTTTTGCCCCATGAGCGAATGCGTTCGAGAAACATGCGCTCACTTTGCGTGAAGGGCCGGTCTACCGAAGTCACGAAGAGAATCATGTCGCTGCGTGGCACAAACTCCTCGGTCAGACGCTGATGCTCAAGTAAGACAGCATTGACTCCGGGGGTATCCACAATACTGATGTCGTGCAGGAAGTCACTGGGATAATCGATCTCCAGCACGCCCTCCCCGCGCAGATGTTCTCTCTGCTCCAGGCCGTAGCGTAGAATCGTCACCTGGTGCGTGGTGGGAATGACACCCTCTTCCAACACGTTGTCATGCAGCAGAGCATTAATGCAGGCGGATTTGCCTGCGTTAAACTCACCAACAATGACCAGGAGGAACAGGTCGTCCAGGGCTTCCGTCAACTGACGAAGGGGAACAGCAAAGGCACTGGCCTCCTCAAAACCAACCAGGCAGTCCTGCAATTCACGTGCCAGGTCGCGCTCCTGCTGCAATAAAGCACGCTGTCGCTCCTGTAAAATCACCTTCGCCATAGTCTGTGCTGCTCCCTTGCCTCGATCTGTCAAGTACTATACAATAATGATACGATTCAATGGGGTCAGTAACATACATCATCGAAGAGAAACGAAATAGTGCTGGTATTCAACCAGGGAAAGGGAGTCGTGACGATGCAATCTGAAATGGAGCCATTTCGACAGGCCGAAAGTAGAAGCACATATGTTGCAAGTCAGCCCCACCCTGAAGAATATCAGCAGCCCCTTGCTCGCCATCAATCTCCTCAATATGACGAGCAATTTGTCACTATCGTTGTAGATCGGCTCGCACAACGTCTGGATGCGCGGCCCGCGCAAAAAAGCACTACTCCGGGCGTAGGTGCACGTCTAACGTTAGCTATCGTGTCACTGGCTGTGCTCATTGGCGGAATGGGTATAATCTTTTCTGGCTCACCATTTCCAGATACAACGCCATCATTTGTGAAACTTATTGTGATCTTTATCATCTGTGTGAGTGTCTGTATCGTCAATATCATCTTTAGCATCGGTAATCGGAACGAGCGCTGACAATTTTCGTTTTATCCACTCTAATCAACGCGTGGAACGCGAGCCAGGATTTCAGAGACGACCTCGTAGTTGATTGTTCCCAGCCGCTGGGCAACTCTCTCAGCACTCAATAGCGCCTCGCCCTGCCGACCGATCAGCACCACCTCGTCACCTATGCGCGCCTGGGGAATATGCGTGACATCGATCATGCACTGATCCATACAGACGCGTCCCAGCAACGGTGCTTCTTGCCCATGGAGTAGCACGCTGCCCCACGTCGTTGGTGCACGGCGAAAACCATCAGCATAGCCGACTGGCAGCACTGCGATTCGTGTTGGCCGCGTTGTGATGTAGGTGCTACCGTAGCTGATCCCTTCGCCCTTTGGAACCCATTTGACCTGCGAGATCTGTGTTTTGAACGAGAGTGCAGGTCGAAAACCTTCTGGCAAGCATACCGCCTCGGATGGATCAAGACCATAGACAGCAATGCCCGGACGCACCATATCGAAGTGGCTTTCCGGTACTGCGAGAGTACCAGCGCTATTGGCTGCGTGCACCAGTGGAGGTCGCAAGCCCTTCTCATCCACTCGTGCTAGCACTTGCTGGAAGCGTGCCAGTTGCAAGCGAACATGTGTCTGATCCGCATTGTCAGCCTGGGCAAAATGCGTATAAAGGCCCTCTAGCTCCAGCCCTGCTAGCCCACGAATTGTATGCAGCAACGCCAGGATCTCGTCAAGCTGCTCGTAGCGGATGCCCAGTCGCCCCATCCCCGTATCGACCTTCACATGCACTTTGACCGTCTGCGCTAGATCCTGTGCAGCACGTGCGAGCCTTTCAGCCGCTTCGAGCGTATAGAGAGTCACGCGTGTCTGCAAGCGAATAGCCTCGCGCATCTGCCAGGGTGCGATGTAGCCAAAGACGAGGATAGGAGCTGTGATGTTCGCCTCGCGCAGGGGGAGTGCTTCGCTCAGTGTTGCTACACCAAGCATGTCGGCACCATTATGAAGCACCGTACGAGCAACTTTAATTGCTCCATGACCGTATGCATCGGCCTTGAGCGCGACCAGCACCTTGACGTGAGGGCCAACGCGTGCTTGAATATGGCGTACATTGCTGGCGATGGCATTGAGATCAATCTCGACCCAGGTCGGTCGGTCGGCATGCCGAAAAACAGTTTTTTTCCAGCCCGGCGTCTGGCGTACCAGCTTCTCCGGTGCTTCCCAGGGACATGCCAGCAACAGCTCGGTCACGCGCTCCATCCGTGTCTCCTCGGAACCCTTGAGCAAGACGACATGCTGAACCTTATCTGTCACTTCTGAGGCATGCAGCCTTTTCTGATCCCCTTCATTAGCCTCATCAAGGATTGCGCGTACAGCCTGAGCCGCATCCTCGTGTGTTGCGGTGAGCACAATTCGTGAGCGTGCAAGACCATGTTCTTGAGCTGCTTCAGCCAGCAGCGTCGCTCGTTCACCTCGGATAATCAGGTAATCAACACAATGAGCAGCGTACTTGCCAACGAGCCGATAGGCCTCTTCCTCGTAGCTTCCCAGATTGAGCATCTCTCCCAGTACCGCAATGCGTAAGGCCGGGGCAGTAGTTAGCGTATTCAAGGTGTGCAGTCCAGCAATTACAGATGCAGGTGCGGCATTGTGCGTATCGTCGAGCAGGCGCGCACTTCGTGTTCCATCTAACGGATAGAGACGACCTGACAGAGGTCCTACCCCTGCCAGAGCCTCTTTGATCTCCCTCAACGACATTCCACAATGGCGAGCGATCTGGTAGGCCGCCAGCATCGTCGTCAGAAAGTGATTGCCTAAGAGCGAGGACTTGAGTGTGTGCTCTGCACGATCAGGCACATGGGTAGTGTTGTGCCAGGGTTCATTGCGCGTCTGGTCTTCAAAGGGGGCAATGACGTTTGACAGAACAGTAGAGGCATCTCTAGCTTCGTCTTCCTCTGTTCGTAACTGAAGTATCACCTCTGTACCAGCCCAACTGACCCGTTTCACCTCAGCTATGACTTGAGATGCAGTTTCGCGCGGTGCAATCGAGGAAGGCGCAACAGCGAGAGGATGGAGTGTAACACCTGGGTTATCCCCTGTTCGTCTCTTTTTATAGGTGTCAACAAGAACATGGACTGTCTCGTCCTGAGCATTGTAGAAAAAATGTCCATCGTTGGGTAAGCTCGTTAGCAGGGTTCCCAGTTCGTTTGCTAGTCTATCGAGCGAACCGAAGTATTGCAGTTGCACCGGATTGATTGCTGTAAGCACGCCGATAGAGGGGCGTACAAGGGCACACAGCTCAGCAATCTCGCCTGGATGATCGCAACCAAGTTCAAGCACCGCGTGCGTGTGACTTTCCTCAAGACGCCCAAGAGAGAGCGGGATACCAAGCAGATCGTTATAGTTTTGCCAGCTCCGAAAGGTGGGGAAGCGGCTCGACAGCACAGTTGCTATGGCCTCTTTCGTGCTCGTTTTCCCCACACTGCCCGCCAGCGCAATGACTGTAGGCCGCCATTGTGCAAGAATAAAGCGTGCATACTTCTGTAATGCAACCCGTGTATTCTCCACACTCACCACCACCACACCTGCCTGAGCAATTGCCATCTGCACCTGTTCTGCAAGTGCTGAAAACGTCGTGGTCTCGACAAGCAACCCGGTAGCCCCGCGATTGGACGCATCCAGAAGATAATCATGCCCATTTCCACGCTCACCGTGCACCGCCACAAACATCTCGCCCGGTACAAGTTGACGCGTATCAGCACTAAAACCCTCAAACGTATCGCTCTGGCCCTGGAGAAGCAGCATGCCTCCTGTGGCCTCAAGCAGGTAGTGAAGATGGATCATGGCTACCTCAAAATGTGTAGAATGTATAAATGCGAATTAACAACTATCCGAGAATTACAATCATCATAAAGTTTAAAATCATTTGGGTATGGAGAAGCCGATGGTGAGGATGAGTGACTCCCAAAGTGACGGGCGCGCCGAGGCTGACCCCTATTTTTTGCTCCATGAATGGATTGGTGATACCTGCGCTTTTTCATAAGAGAGTGTTACTGTCTCGTTGTCTCTCTCTTTGTCAATCAGTTGGATAGACGTGCAGCAAGCGAATGCGCTGCTCAAACCCGCCTCGTTGGGCATGTCGCTCTACCTGTCGTGTTCGTACCGACTCCACGGAAATAGTATACACCTTCAGCAGCGTATCTAGCACCTCATAGAGATCAGCCAGCTCGGTGAGCAACGTCTCGTTAGTAGCCTCCGCAACCTCTATTGCCCTGGCAACTTCAGCCGCCTCCTCCAGCACCTTCGCGCACAAAGCTTGCTTATAGTCATCCTCATTCATCGTCTCAATCTCGCACTGAGACCCATCCTGACGAATAATCTCTGGAATACGGTCTCGAACGAGCTTATTATACTTGATTGGCATAGTTCATTCCTTGCCCTGCGGGACCTGTAAATTGTTGAACTCCATTACTATATCATAACGGGTATACTCTTCCATATTCTTATCCCTGAGGAAGAATAGGAGAGAGGGGAGGGAAGCAAGGACAATTCTCGACGATACACTCGATCATCTACAGATAGGGAAGAGGGAGAGAGAGCTAGAACAAAGAATACCGTTGTAGCTCTCGTTTGAGCAAAACCGAAGTTTGCTCTTCCAGTAATTCTAGTTTTCCTCTGTGAATGTATAGACAAAAATCTATGAAGGTATTATACTAAAAATGCCAGAGGAGCATTCTAGTATGAGGAATGCCTGACATATCCCGTAGTGTTTTTGGCTTGTTCGTATGAGCGAGCAAGAATAAAAGAGCTATTTCTGTTTTTGATTTATTTTAACTAATTGAGTCTATTTAATATGTTTTTATCGTTATAAAGGGGTTTTAGTAAAATGAGTAATGATGAAATTGTCTATCCACTTTCCCACATGCGCGAGACTGCTGCAAACATTCATAACGATGCACAAAATGCGCTCGATGAGCACGAGAAGGCTTGGAAGCTGTTAGACTCCCACCTGAATGATTACCCCGATTTTTTGCAAAAGCTGCTGCGAGCCATTGTGGAGCCACATGAGAAGCGGATGCGTGCGACATACCACTGGCAGATGGCCTACGCTCAGGGCATTAAAGACGGTGCAGACGCTATGGAGCAGACTGACAAGGATATCTCCCACGGCTTTGAGGACGGTTCCCCTAACGGAACACCTAAGCCCGGCCTCTCCTGAATGCGCATACATGTGAAACAACCCTGCTTTGATTTGTTCTGAAGTCATATCTCTTCTCAATGCATTGTTGTGCCAGGTGGAGTCGAGAACACGGACGTGCTTGATCCAGTAAGCAATGTCAGGAGTACACGAATGGGAGCATTTGAAACACTTTTTAACTGGTTTGCCTCCTTCCTTGACCCGATGCAGGGCTTCAAGACCCATGCCAATAAGCTCAATACCATTCACCAGAATGCGTTAAAACAGTTTGAGCAGCATAAGAATAACCTCGCGGACGTTAAATTGAAAGGGATTGATGTAACGGCAGAGAACAACCCGCTGCAACAGAACATGTCGGGACAATTTGCCTCGGCGCTTGCCAGTTCAGGGACAGATTTTATTCACCTGGAGAGAGACCTTTCAGATACGCTGAAAGACGCGAATAAGCTCTTTCAGATAAGCAAAAATTTCGCTACTGCTGTTGCTAGAATTAGCGCTGCTCTGGAACAAGCTGCTGTCCGCCTGGAGGGGCAAGAAGGTCTGCTCGAAGTGACCGCAGAGGTGGATGCGGCAGCCGTAGCCGAGGCAGGCTTCAACCCTATCGCCGACATCGTCGGTCTCATCCTGACGATTATAGAAGGGGCAATTCTCGTCGAAACGCTCAGGGAGCTAGCGACAGAGATCTACAACGACGTGCAAGATCTCAAAAAGGACCTGCAAGCTCTGCTGGATGCACGTCCTCTGCCAACTGCGCCTGAACCAGCAAAGGTGAGCAAAGCGCCCACCTGGGTGAACAATCCGTTCAACCAGCAGGATGTAGACGACCTGTTCAAAAAGTATCAGGGGCACATCCCGCCAGGAAAAGACGCAGAGTTCAAAGATATCGTGAAGAAGCTGCTGCAAAAAGGGCTGAGCAAGGGCCAGATCGATACCATTCTCACCAAACTACAAGGAAGTGGCGCAACTGACGATGAGGTGTTTGTTTTCACGAGAGCGCTGACAACAGCGAACACCGATAGTCCCTATCCGAACAAGCCCGATGCTCAAAAGATCGTCGATTTTGTGAACAAAATGTCGCGTGCTCAAAAATATCCGCTCAAGCAGTTTCTCCAGGACTTTAGCGAGGTTTCAAACATTCCTGGGACAGATCGCCTGCTACAATACATCATAATCCAGAGCGACGCCAGACAAAATGGCTACCTCTATGAACTGCAATGGGTCAAAAAGCATAAAGACGATGTCGCTCGTGTCGAAGACATTGCTGCCAATAAAGACGGACACAATAGGAATGAGCAGGCAGCGGATGTGGTCATGAAGAGTCATGGCTTTACCAAAGG
>DAOUDD010000142.1:0-6817 GCA_034431765.1 Ktedonobacteraceae bacterium
AACTAGGCTTGCCTCGTGCATGCGGCTTGCGTCGCATCCTATCGGAGGAGGAAGGTTTGCTACTATTATGACTATCTTTCGAGAGACGTGCTTCAATGGCTTGCAAGCGTTGGATCAGCTGCGCATTGGTTTCCCGCAGGAGCCGATTTTCTTCTTGCAAAGTAGCACTGACGGCATATACCTCGGAAAGCTCTTTTTCAAGCTGCTAAATGCGTTCTTCGCTCTGAGTATACCAGATTCTTTTTTGTCTTTATATTCAAATGATCTGAGTAGTTACGATTTTTTAACCGCTGAACCATTTTAGGAGGATAGACATGACTCAACAAGATTCGATAGTGCAACCAATGTTGACCGGTCGAATTCAATCGGTTCCTAGTAACCTGTTGGATGAAGAGGTTTTGGTACCTCAGTTTCTCTATGAACTACAAAACCTCTTGCCCTACTATATTTTGATTGAACAAGCCATGTTAACTGAATATGTCCGGCTGGGGCTCTTGAGCACTGAATCGGCGGAGGAAGTAACGAGGCTTCTGAGTGATATCAATCAGCAGACCATTCAGGCAGATACCGCATCTAACATGTCAGATATTTGTTTTGCCATAGAACGTTATGTTGAACATCACATGAAACAACAGGCACCTGCTTGGCATGTTGATCGTAGCCGGAATGATGTGCAAGCAACGGCGCAAGTAATGTTTGCTCGAGAACAAGTATTGCTGATTCTTGCAGAGCTATTTCGTTTTACAGATACGGTTCATCTTCTCGCAGAATCTACACTTGCCATTCCAATGCCAGGATATACCCATTATCAGAGTGCACAGATCATCACTCCAGGCTTTTATTTATCAGCCATAAATGAACAAATAGGAAAAACCATTAAGCGTTTATTAGTCCTCTATGAAGATCTAAATGAATGTCCTCTCGGCTCAGGGGCTATGGCTGGCCTGGAACTACAATGGGATCGCGAAAAACTGGCTACTCTGCTTGGTTTTTGGAAACCAAGTCGCAACGCTCTGGTAGGGGTTGCCTCTAAAGAGTGGTCTCTCACGATAGCAGCAGAACTCTCCAACTGCAGTGTGCAGCTTAGCCGTTTTGCCACAGATCTCATCACTTGGGGAAGTAGCGAGTACAGATTCATCGAACTACCAGATCATCTATCTGGCATTTCTTCCGCTATGCCGCAAAAAAAGAATTTCCCAATCCTCGAACGTATTCGCGGGCGCTCTTCGCATATTTCGGCGTACTACCTGGACTTGATGCTTGGACAGCGCAATACCCCGTTTACCAACCTGGTCGAAACAGCCAAAGAAGGAGGGATCAACTTCCTTGTCATGATGAATTCAATGTGCTCAATGCTCAAGTTGTTCACTGAAGTTATTGCCAATCTCACATTTAACGAAGAGCGAACCCATGAGCTCTGCGCTAGAGAATTTTTTGGGGGATTCACCCTAGCTAATCTCTTGACAATGGCGAAAGGTATCTCCTATCGAAAAGCACAGGTCATTGCAGGCCGTTACATTGTACACATGTTGGAGAATAGTCGCTTACCCGAGCAAGTAGATCTGCATGCACTTGAATCTTTGTGTCTTGAGCAAGGGTATTGCGTACAATTGGATATTGAAGAAGTCAAGCAGGTTTTTAATGTGGAATATAATCTTAAAGTTAAATCAACATTAGGCTCTACTAGTCCATTAGAAACCACAAAAATTATATCTAGCCAAGCAATAGAGCGTAATCTTTTATGCCAACGATTCAAGCAAAACAAAGAGAAGATCCACGAAACATATCAATACCCAAAAAAGATTGTTTTCGGGAGAGAAGTGTAGTGACTATCCGGCATAAAATTATCAAAATTAAACCAGGAACAGGAATCGGAAAATCCTTCGGTACATTCGGTGAGCTCCTCCAAGGAATGAATCGAGATGGTTGTGATTTTCTCGTTACGCTTCCTATATCATGTTATACTGTAGCGAATTTTGTCGTTGACCCATCAATGGATCAGCTATTTATTGTGCCAACCAATAGGCAGAAATCTAGGAGATTGGCTGCACTCATTCTTGAAGCCTACGGGTTGCCTTGTAAAGGGATGCTTACTCTAGAGAGTGACATTCCGGTCGGTAAGGGATTAGCTAGTTCGTCCGCCGATATGGTCGCAACAGCGCGTGCAATTTCAAATTACTACTACCTAGATCTTTCCCCTGAGAGACTGCAAGAATTCATGAGGCAAATTGAACCGACAGATGGTGTGATGTACGAAGGTGTTGTTTCTTTTTACCATCGTAAGGTTCAACTTTGCCAGTTTCTAGGCCAACTTCCCTGCCTTTTCATTATTGGCATAGACGAAGGAGGTGAAGTCGATACAGTGGAGTTCAACAAGATTCCCAAACCATTCACATTGGAAGAAAAGATCGAATACGAGTTTCTACTGGACAAGATCACTCGGGCAATTCGAGAACAAGATCTACGTACAATTGGAGAAGTTTCAACACGCAGTGCGATGCTTAATCAAAAACAGCGCAAGAAAAAGCACTTTGAAGCAATGTTGGATATTTGTGCCAAGGTAGATGCTTTGGGTTTAATTGCTACTCATAGTGGCACATACACTGGTCTATTGCTCAATCCTACGTCCCCCGATTTTCAAAAGCAAAAAGAACAATCCATAGTTTTAATGACGCAAATGTCTGGGGAAATCGCGATGTATGAAACATGGCACCTCCCAAATGAGAGGAGTGAACAGTCATATGTATAAATATAGTTTAGTTGATGCGATTGGGCAGACCCCATTGGTCAAACTCCAACTACAAAATCAGGTAAGAGCTCAAGTATATGCAAAACTGGAGCTACAGAATATCTTTGGAATGAAAGATCGCGTCGCCAAACGCTGCATTTTGGAGGCAAAGCGCACCGGCCAGCTAGAAGACGGTGCCCCAATCGTTGAAAGCTCTTCTGGTACAATGGCGCTTGGCGTCGCGCTGGTAGGCACCTCTTTAGGTCATGAAGTCCATATCGTGACAGACCCACGTATTGACCCGATCACGCTGGCAAAACTCACCGCTATGGAATGCCAAGTGCATATTGTGGACAAAATGTCTAATACAGGATGGCAAGGTTCTCGGCTCGAAAAGTTGAATGAGCTTTTGGCACAGTATCCAAACGCATTCTGGCCGATGCAATACGAAAACCCAAACAATCCGCTGGCATATAAGGATCTCGCAAATGAGTTAATCGAAGAGCTTGGTTCCGTCGATGTCATTGTTGGTGCAGTAGGAAGTGGCGGATCGCTGTGTGGTACTGCTCATGCACTGAAACAATATAATCCCACACTCAAAGTAGTTGCAGTCGACTGTGTAGGTAGTGTAATCTTCGGGCAACCAGACTATCCGAAGCGATTGCAAGGCGGCCTCGGCAACAGTCTAATTGCCAAAAACGTGGATCATTCTATCATTGATGAAGTGCACTGGCTTAATGATGGAGAAGCTTTTGCCGCAACACTATCATTAGCGAGGCGAGAAAAAATCTTTGCTGGTAATAGTTCCGGCTCTGTTTATGCCGTCTTAAACTGGGTAGCTCATCAGGTAAGCTTGACTACTAAAGTAGTAGGTATTATGCCAGATCGTGGAGATCGCTACTTCAATACTATCTACGATTCAAACTATCGCACGGAAAAGGGCATTTTTAATACTCAAATTCCCCGAGAGCCAAAGCAAGTGGTGTATGGCACTGTCGTAGCATCTTGGTCGTTTGCAACTTTGCCCAAAGAGGTGGCATATCAATCATGAAAAACATTCTTTTGTTCCTTGAAGCAAATACAACAGGATCAGGCATGCTTGCCCTGCATAAAGCGAGACTGATGGGTTTTCGTGCTATTCTACTGACTAACAACTCCAAGCGCTATTTCAGGCTAAAGGAGGTAGCGGCTGACGTAATTGAATGTGATACAAATGACTTTGCATCTATCCAAAAGGCCATTCAGACGCATATAAAATTGTCTCAAATATGTGGAATCACAACAACCAGTGATTTCTATGTGGAAATGGTAGCGATGTTGTCCTCCATCTATAATTTTCCGGGCAACCCCCCAGAAGCACTGCGTGTTTGCCGCAACAAGGCACTGACACGTACTCGGCTGGCGGAGGCAGGCATACAGCAACCCCAATTTTTCATTGTTCGCTCTGTAGAGGAAGTAAGGGCAACTATAGCCCGATTGGGGTTGCCTTGCATTGTCAAGCCAGTTGATGACAGTGGCTCCAACAATGTGAAGCTGTGTTTTTCTGACAAAGACGTGCTCTCCTTGGTAGCACATATTCTTTCCATAAAGGAGAATATGCGTGGTCAGCGGACGGCGCAAACTGTTCTGTTAGAACAGTTTGTGGATGCGCCTGAGTATAGTGTGGAAATGTTCTCATATAGAGGGAAGACAACTTGCATTGGTATTACTGAGAAGAAACTCACAGGCTTCCCTTTTTTCGTCGAAGCGAGGCATATTTTCCCCGCTCCACTTGCACCGAATGCGCAAGAGGAAATCATATTGACAGTACAGAGAGCGTTGGAAACAGTAGGGTTGCAAAATGGCCCAACGCATACTGAGATTAAGTTGACAAAAGAAGGCTGCTCGATCATTGAGATCAACGCACGCCTAGCTGGAGGAATGATTCCAGAACTGATACGATATTCTACAAACACCGATATGCTGGAAACGCAAATTTGTATGGCTACCAATCAAAAGGTGGCTTTCGATGCTCAGTACAGCCAGATTTCGGGAATTCAGTTCATTATAGCCGAGGCGGAAGGGTTTTTGTATGGAATAGAAGGTGTAAATGAGGCAAGTCAAATACCAGGTGTAAAACATGTAGTGACTACTTGCAAGCCAGGGCAGCACATGAGACTGCCTCAAAGTGCCTATGATCGCTTAGGCTACGCAATTGCTGCCACTGACACCTACGAAGAGACTGAACAGGCTTTAGTAAAAGCGTTGCGCCTAATCAACATTTTGGAAGTGAAATGAACGAAGATCACGATATTGTGAACTTTGAGCTTGCCCCGTTTTCGTAGAGTCTTCCGAAATTTGAGATGCGCATTGCCTCACCAGAAATGTCAAGGCCAATGGGCTCATGTAACTTTTTGGTGAAACCCTGGTAATTCTCAACCAGCTTGCTACACTCTCTTCATCTTACTGAAGAAGAGGTTGCAAGGGAATGCCACCACCAACACTGCTCCCACTTCCTGATGGGTTGGAGATCACCTCCATCAGTTAGACCGATGATGGCTTGCTCGTGCGAGTCATCTCCAATCGTACAACGTGTCCTTGTCCCGTATGTCACACGTCTTCAGGAGCCATTCATAGCATGTATCGCAGGCATCCGCTTGAACTCCCATGTGCCGGACAACGCGTTCAACTGGTGCTCTCTGTCCATAAGTTCTTCTGCCGCATCCCCACGTGCCCTCGGAAAGTCTTTACCGAGCGACTCCCAGAACTGCTTGAGCCCAGTTCGCGTCTCACCATGCGCTTGCGGACCTTGCTTCAGGCTATTGGCGTGGCTTTCAATGGACAAGGAGGAGCGCGGCTAGGGAAGCAATTGGGTATTCAGATCTCGCGCGTCACGTTGCTACGTTCTCTCGCCCTCATCCCAGCGCCAGAGCAAAGTCAGGTACGAGCAGTTGGTATTGACGACTTTGCCTGGAAACGCGGGAAACGCTACGGCACAGTCATCATTAACCTGGAAAATCATACAGTGCTCGATCTGTTACCAGACCGAGAAGCTGAAAGCGTCCAAACGTGGCTGGCGGCTCATCCCGATATTGAGATTGTGAGCCGTGATCGTGGGGGAGCCTATGCTGATGGCGCAGCACGAGGAGCGCCTCAAGCAGAGCAGGTAGCCGACCGCTGGCATATCTGCAAGAATTTAGGAGACGCCCTAGAACAAGCGCTGCTGCGCTTACGGATTCGTGTTCCTGCACGACCATCGGATGAAGCCATCCCCACATCCTCTCAGCCTGCGCCCGAACCCACTCCAGCAGCACGCGAGCAGCGTATGCACGATACCCTCCAGCGCAAGCAGGAACTCGTTGATCAGGTGAGATCGCTCTCTGCCTCTGGACAAAGCATTCACTGCATTGTAAACCAGCTTGGTATCGCACGCAACACCGTTCGTCGCTACCTGCGTCTGGATGGAGACATTCCGGTGGCACCACGTCCACGAGGCAAACACCTGCTTGATCCGCACTTCGACTACCTCAACGAGCAATGGAGACAAGGAGAGACCAACGCTCGCCGACTGTTTGAAGAACTGCAACGGCGAGGGTATCGGGGATGCGAAACCACGGTTCGCAATTTCGTGGCTCGTTTGCGGAAGAAACTTCCGGGAATGGCTCGTCCACCCCGCCAGGCTCGCGCATCCGCAGGCGTACCACTTGCCTCCTCGCCACGAGAAATTCGCTGGTTGCTGGCTCGGCGTGAAGAGGAGTTGGAACCGGAAGAGCGTGCAGATCGTACTCGTCTGCTCGACCAGTCTCAGGAAGCCAAGCTCCTGCATCAGTTGGTGCAAGCGTTCCTTCAGATGCTCCGTGAACGGCAAGCGGATCGGCTCGATGCCTGGATGCGAGAAGCTCATGCGAGTGACATCAAGGAAATGCAGAGTTTTGTTGCAGGAATCGAGCGCGATTACGACGCAGTTCGCGCCGGATTACACTTGCCGTGGAGTAATGGACCAGTCGAGGGAACCGTCAACAAGATTAAAACGCACAAACGACTGATGTATGGTCGTGCTGGCTTCAAGCTCCTTCGTCAAAAGATTCTTCACCAAAAAGTTACATGAGC
>DAOUDD010000143.1:0-14417 GCA_034431765.1 Ktedonobacteraceae bacterium
TTTAATTCAAATTCCCCTAAATCACCGTATCATTTCACAAAAGAAGCGGATAATTATATTTCAGTAACAGTTCTATAATCAGAATAGGACTTATAAGCAGCTATTGCGCGTTACTAAAGGAGACCATCATGGCTGGGAACACCACCCAGCACCAAATGGTCATTTAGAGAGGAGAGACAAGCTATCTACTAGTGAGATGGGAGAAAGGCCGAAAATTGCCGCTTGTCCTCTTCGATCATCCTCAAAAACCGCAATTCCTCAGCTTGCTTTAGGCCAGATTCGTGATATCCTGAAGAGCAAGAAGAAGAGATTTCCAGAGAGACAGAGAAAGGGGAGCAGATGCGACGAGTGCAGGCATGGAGCTACCTGGCGTACGGCTTCGCGGCCTTCTGGATTCTCTTTGCCGTTATCCTGATCGTCAGTGATTTTCCATTCCTGGTCATCAGTATGGCGCTCAGTGCACTCGCAATGCTCTCTCTGCTCATCGTTGTTCTGGCGTGGGCGTACCAGAACAACAAGTGAAAGATTTGTCGCTAACAGGACATTATTGCAGCGGTTCAGAGATTTTCAGCAGCTCTTCTTCTATCCCCTGCCACACCAGGTATTCCGCTTGCGGACTGGTTAACTGCACTCCATCTCGTGCCGAGTCCCTCATCAGCCTCAGGACACGCTGGCGAAAGCCCGAAAAATGGTCTTGCTGCACACTAGGCTCAGGCATGATATGAAGAGCCAGCACCTTGGGATCGCAAAAGTCATCGGGCTGAAACGCAAGCGCCATTAGATGAGCATAGGCGCGAATCAGAGAAAGGCGCGCCTCAATTGAAAAATAGTCAACCTGTGTACTTGAAAGGAGCAAGCAACCGGCAACGCGGCTCGCATACATAATTGGACAGGCGACTGCACTCACCTCGTGCTCTTCCTGATAGCCCGGCAAAAATGTCTTGTTCGAGCGCAAATTTCCAATCTGCTCCAATCGGCAGGAAACGGTGACGTGACCAGCCAATGATTCCGCACCCAGCAGAAGCGCCTTCTCTTCCAGATCACCGCCCCATGGGGGAGTACCAATCCCCAGCGTCTCTCGTAAGCTGCGAATGCGCCCATCGCGTGGTGGCATACAGCGCACCACAGTGATCGACATGCCAATCCGCTCAGGATCAAGGTGACGAATCGCCTGTTGCAGTATTAAGCGCGTGATAGACCAGAAGCGTAGCAAGTCGGGAATACTCGCACTTGCCTCCAGCACCTCCATAATAAACTTATAGGGGACCTCTTGTGAGGAGACGTCAATTTCAAATTCGTTCACATCGGGAAATTGCCGCTCCAGCAACATCTGCATCTGTGTACGCTGATTTTTTGGAAGAGCACGCAAGAGTTGCCGTAAATTGTGCGCACGCGGTGTTGACTCTCCCGCCGCCCATCGTGTCAGCGTCACCGGATGCACACTGATCTCATTCGCAATGCGGTCACGTTCAGTCGAGTTGTGGTTAATAATGGAACCGAGAAATACACGCCAGTCCAAGACTGCACCCCTTCTCAATACATAGCAACGTCCCAAAAGTCATTGAACATCCTATCCTAGAACTACCAGTTCAAAACAGGAGAAAAGCAGGGTTCCTGGCCGCACATTGTTACCTCTGTTGACCTATCTCAGGGTCTATCATAACAGAAAATGCTCGAATTGTCAAAGAGAAGTATTCATGTAGCAAGGGTCCTGTAATATATTTTTCCATTTATGCAGAATTGGGTGTGTGCTGTAGCTTTCCTATCCGTGTGCCATACCATCAATCCCCAGCACACGCTTCTGAGTCCAGGAGAGGTGCGGCATATTCTACTGCGCTTACTGCCATCGGCCTGCTGCCATGTTCACCTGCACTAGCGGCGTTCGAGTAAATCTTAGCCTACCTTGCTTCAAAGAACTACATACCCCTCCCTGACTAGCTCTAGAGTAGCGTTTCTGAATGCGTTTTAGTATGATATGATGGCAACAAAGCACGCAAGATAAAAGGGATAGTGTGATAGTGTATGATTGATATCTGTCTTCTTGGAACCTGTGGAATGATGCCACTCCCGAACCGCTGGCTCTCGTGTGCCCTGGTTCGTTGTGGGGCCACGTTGACGTTGTTTGATTGTGGAGAAGGGACGCAGATCCCCTGGAAATCACTGGGCTGGGGCTTCCGACAGGTCGAGGCCATCTGCCTGACACATATGCATGCCGATCATGTCGCGGGCCTTCCTGGTGTACTCTTTATGATCGCTCATGCCGGCCGAACGGAGCCACTCACGCTCTACGGACCTGTTGGCACGACGTATGTTGTCGAGGGACTGCGCCGTATCGCCGCCGAACTCCCCTTTCCAATCACTATCCACGAGCTACGCGGCGGCGAAACTCTGGACCTTCCCGGAGGAATGAAGGGCAGATGTGCAATGGCGGCTCATGGCATGCCCTGCCTCGCCTATCGTGCAGAACTATCACGCCGTCCCGCCTTTCAGGTCGAAAAAGCTCGTGCGCTGGGCCTACCGGTCCAGCTCTGGTCTCGCCTCCAGCACGGCGAAACACTCGAATTTGCCGGTCAGCGCATCACTCCCGAACAAGTGTTAGGAGACCCACGGCGCGGCATCTCCTTCGCCTTCATCACCGACACTCGGCCAACTCCACAACTGAGCAAGCTCGCTCAGGGCGTAGACTTGCTTATCTGTGAAAGTATGTATGATAACCCAGAGGATCTTCCCCTCGCCCGCGCCCATGGGCATATGCTTGCAGAGGAGTCGGCAGGTATGGCTAGAGACGCAGGTGCAAAGTCACTGCTCCTCACGCACTTTAGCCCCAAAATCTCTAACACAAGCTATGCCGAGAAAGCCGCTCGTCGTGTCTTTCCCAACACCCGTGCCGCCCACGATGGCATGGTCATCTCCCTGGACTACTCAGATGACAAGGAGTGACACCTGACGCAACGGAAGCACGTGCTAGTAACATACTGCCCCCAGGTGCAAGACCCTCCCCCTACGCGATCTCAATCCCTTACATTGATGCGTATTGGAAGCCGTTTACGATGTCCGTTGCGTCCCCACCCCGGAGCTATCTTGCTCGTCCACAGCTTGCCTGAGATAGCGCTTGAAGAAATCGATGACTCGCTTCATGTAGAACGCACGATCTGCAAAGTAGGCACCACAATGCTCAACGCCCGGCAAGAGCCACAGCTCTTTTGGCTCTCCCGCCGCCTCATAGAGCAGCGAGGCATCACGCGGGTCCACAATCATGTCCTTCATGCCCTGGATAAAGAGGATAGGACGTGGAGCGATCTTCTTCACATCACGCAATGGCTCGACCTGGTTGAAACGATAGCCAGCGCGCAACCACAATAGCAGGTCCGTGACCCACTCGAAGAGGAGAAATGGCAGATGAATTGTTCGCCGTACCGCGTACTCTATCACCCGTCGATGCGTGGCAAACGGGCTATCAACCACAATCGCCTCGACCTCTGGCGCGCGAGCCGTTCCTATCAGAGTGACTGACGCCCCCATCGAGTAGCCGACTGCTCCCAATCGAGCTTCTGGGGCACGGCTTTTCGCATACGCAACCGCACCAAGAAAGTCGTTGATCTCTCGATATCCCAGCGTCACTGGATCGCCTACAACGGTCCCATGCCCATAATACTCAAATGTGAGAACCGTATGCCCGGCTCTCCACAACATCGTCGAGATGCCAAGCAGATCCGAGCGGCTACCACGATAGCCCGGCGAGATGATGATCGTTGTCGTCGCATCTGGGGCGGGAATATACCAGGCATTCACCTTATGATCCCCGGAAAGCGGTGCAAACGTGACCTCCTCAGCCGGTATGCCCAGCTCAAACGGGCTGAACGTATACAGAGATGTATATGACAGGCGTTTTGGACGTGTCAGCGACGTGACAATGTATGTTGCAACACCCACTATCCCAACCCCAACTCCCACTACCCCTCCGAAAATTCCCCAGACCAAGCGCCGTAACAGAGAACGCGAGGATTGCAGCTGCGGTACTTTGAGCATTTAGACGAAACCTTTCTAGCAATGTCCATACCCATCATCGAGAGATCTTCCATCTCGACGCTCCCATCATATATCATACGCAGCACTGCTTGCCAACAAGAGCACCTTGAGACCTGTGCCCCTACATAAAAAGGGCTGATGATTGCATTATCTCTAGCAAAAGGCAACAAAAAGGCGATTCATCGCGCTTTCTTGCAACAAGATCCACCTCTGCATCGTCTCATTCATACAATACAGAGCAACGTGCAAATACATGGCTCGACGAACGTATACTATATAGGTACAATAGCGAACGTCATTTTATATCATTGGATAGCTACTTATTCTGGAAAGTTTTATAGAGCGGGAACAGAGCTTGTCTCTTTGTACGAACTCTTTCCGCACTTGTTGAGAATTAGAATGAAGAACTTAGCTCACTTCTGGCGAAAACGGGATGCAAGGCTGCTCTCGCTGCTCTGGTTCCTGGTCCCATTCGTACTCACGGCGCTGGTCGGGACGCTGCTTTTCAGGCATGAGGTTATTGATGGTCTTATCTCGACATTGATTAACATCGGACTGGACCCGCTCCGCGCACAACTGGTCGCATCTTTGCTCTTGACGGCTGCTGCGGCCTTGATCGGTACTGCGTTTGTACGACGAAGGGCAGGAGCTTTTGTAGGGGCAGCGCTGGTCTTCTGCTTCGCCTTCCTGTTCGGCTTTGTGCAAACCCAACTCCAACCCGTTACTGACCCCGGTGGACATCCTGAGCCGCTCAACACGTTCAATCTGCTGCGCAACTCCGTCACTATGCTGGGCCTGGGGCTGCTCAGTGCCTTTATTGGCGCGGCAGTCGGGAGTGCGCTCTACGAAACAGTGCTAGAACCTCCGTATCGCCTGCTCTGTTCTCTCTGGCAACGGCAGCGTGCACGACAGGAACGGCATGAGAGCAATGAGTCGCGCCCCTCTCTTACCGTCCCTCTACCCAGAAGAACACGTGCTATAGGAAGCTGGCTTGCAGCATCAGGGATGGTTGTGCTGTTAGTCCTCGCAGCTAATTCAGGTGACCTCTTTCTCTTCTCTCCCGATACAGGCATTCACAGTATGCAGCTCCTTAAAAACCAGGCAAACGCAGGCCAGATTGTTGCTGATAACCTTGTCAGTCCCGCGCTCAACAATCAGCGACGTGCGTTTTTAATCTACCTCCCGGCATCATACGCGAAACCTGAGAACAAAGCCAAGCACTATCCCGTTGTCTACCTGCTCCATGGTAGCCCTGGCAGGCCGGTTGACTGGCTTACAGGCGGAAAAGCCGATGAGTCGGCTGACACGCTGATTGCGACAAAAAAAATCTCCGATCTCCTCATCGTTGTGCCTGATGGCAATGGACGGCCAGGCGCGACAAGCGAATGGGGCAATAGCTACGATCAGCGCCAGTTGATGGAAAATTACGTCGCGAGTGATCTGGTCAAGTACGTCGATAAACACTATCGTACAATTCCTGACGCGACACATCGAGCCATCGGTGGCCTCTCAATGGGTGGCTTCGGCGCAATGAACATCGCGGTCCACCACCCGGAGGTCTTTGGCAACGTTATCTCGCTCGGTGGATACTATCGAGCCGAGGGCTCTATCTGGGGCAAGAACAAAACCTATCAGCAACTCAACAGCCCGCAGGAGAGCATTCGCTATAGCCAGCAAGCGTGGCAACTCCAGATGTTCCTCGGTGCAGCGACAAGCGACAAACCCTTCTATCAATATACGGTGGATTTTATGAAGACTCTCGATGAGTTGCACATTCACTACCAGTTCGACCTGGAGAATGGCTTCCATTCCTGGCGCGTCTGGCAAAAGCAGTTCTACAACGCTCTACAATGGCTGAAATGGAAGGCACCCAAATAAACGGAAAATGGGAAAGATCCCAAAAAGAAGTTTCTATAGATTGCCGATTAGGTAGTGCTATGGTATACTTGTGGCGGTATCCTTCATGCCCACTGTCTCTTTGCGGGTCTCTTCCCAAAGCTAGCCGGGCCCCCCTCATCAACGTAGAGGTTGCAACGTGCGGCAGAAGGAACAAAACGTGAACATCTTTTGTTCATATTGGTAGAAGAAAACGAAACAGAACATTTTCCGATCACGTCTGGCTGAGAAAAGACGTGATCCGATGAAAGGGGAGCATACGCAATGCCAAAGAAAGGCGAACTTTCAAAGACCGCTCGTGCTTCGCTGGCGAACCGCGAAGTTAGCAATCACGTCACAAAACATACCTGTGCATCCTGCAGTGAGCCAATCTGGCTAGTTGACCTGTATCCTGTCAAAGTCCTTGGCAAAGGCATGGTCTACTACCACAAGGACCACTACAAGGTTCAGTAATCGTACCCTCTCAGGATACGCGAAAAGATAAAAACAGGCTTCTGGTCAGAAGTCTGTTTTCTTTTTAGCTCTTGAAAGAGCCATTCCCTAAAAACGTTGCGATCGCAGTAAGCGCAAGCATACAGAGAAGTCTCTTCCTTCCTCCCCTTGACAATCCTCACACAAGCTGGCACAATCCCCTCAAGCTTGCAGACAAAGAGAGGTTCTACTCTATTATGGTACAATCAGCAGACTCACAACAGCACACCACTGGCACGACTCCTACTACCCACCCTTCGCACACATTGCGCGTCGCCTTTCAGGGTGAGCGCGGCGCATTCGGCGATGAGGCGGTACGGGCATTTTTTGCAAAAGACCCGGCTATCTCACCTGAACCGGTCCCTTATCGTACCTTTGCCGATGTCTTTCGCGCGGTGGCTGCCGGCCAGGAGGACTATGGACTCGTCCCCGTCGAAAACTCGCAGGCTGGTAGCATCAACGATGTCTACGACCTGCTGCGCCAGCACGATCTGTTCGTCATTGGCGAGTTCAGTCATCATGTGAATCAATGCCTGCTTGCCCTACCTGGACAGCAGCTCAGCGATATTAAACGTGTGATCTCCCATCCGCAAGCGTTAGCGCAGAGCGATATCTTCTTACGTGAAATGGGCGTCGAAATCGTTGCGACATATGATACAGCGGGAAGCGCTAAGATGGTGCGTGAGGAGCAGATGGAAGGCGTCGCGGCTATCGCAGGCGTTGGAGCCGCTGAGCTCTATCAGCTCGACATTCTGGCTCGCGGCATCCAGACCATTAAGGACAACTACACACGCTTTATCGCTCTGAGCCGCATCCCCACCCCGCGCACAGAGGGAAAGGCGAAGACGATGCTGGTAATGGCTACCGCTCATCAACCCGGCTCGCTCTACAAATGCCTCGGCATTCTGGCCGAGAACAGCATCAACCTGCTGAAACTTGAGTCACGACCATCACGTCAACGCCCCTGGGAATACGTCTTCTACCTCGATCTTGAGGGTCATCGCGAAGATCCCACCGTGCGTGGAGCTCTCGCAGACCTGGCGGGCCATACAACCTTCTGCAAAGTCCTTGGCTCATTCACCCGCACCATCTAGACACAAGAGACTGGCCGGGTTCCTATACATTATTATGTCAACTATGCATGCCCTCTCTGTACAATGAAAGGAGAAGATGGTCACTCCGTTCAAACAAGAAAGAAAGGGCATATGCATTACCTCTTCAAGACAAAATCACGCTCACGTATCGCAATCTGCCTATTACTGACCCTGATCGGGTTAACGCTGGCCTCGCAACCTGCATACGCGGCCAACGCGCCTGCAACCTGTCGCAGTTCGGATACGATCAATAGAGCCGACGACTGCCATCCGCTGCGTATGGCCGGTAAACCTCCGACAGCGCTTGATACGCAGGTACAGCAGGTGCTCACAAATATGAGCCAGCACGCCTGGAACCCGGCGGCCCAAACAAATGGGCAAACAACAGGTGGTCTCTATATTAACTGGAAAATGGATGATCCTCTTCAGACCAACGCAGGAAATACTCCGACCAGCCATGATCCGCTGGTCGATCTCGCCTACGTGAACGCGCTGGCTGAATACAAAACGATTCATCCTCAGGACTCCACGTATAATGCTGATCTGCAGCGCATCTTACCGCTCGTCACACGCGAGTTCTATGATTACAGCGTGCCAAAGGGCTGGGTCTACTTCACCTTGCTCCGTGACGGCACCTTCCTGCAAAACAGCACGTTAGTCGGAGAAGCCTACCTTGCCGCGTACAACTTCTATACCCACTGGTATGATGCAGCTCGCGGTACATTCTACAATCACAATGTTGGAAACTACAACGTCGGGCACATCCTCAACTGTGGTGCAGCCCTCATAGACGCCGGTATACGCTGGAACATGCCTGCATGGGTACAGGCAGGTCGCTCAACGCTTGATCATACGCTTGCATACGCTGTCAACCCTCGCTTTGGTCTTGTTTATGAGAACATGACTGTGCAGCCCAATGGCACACAACAGGTGAGCAACTATCAAGCGAAAGCCAATACTCAGGGAGCGGCAGTTACAGCGCTTGTCATTGCCTACACGCTGACCCGCAATATGTTCTACTGGAACTTCGCCAGTCTCATCCTCCACAACCTGTTCAATGGTCCATTATGGGATACAACCAATGGCGGTCTGTTCTTCGCTATAGATACCAGTAGCGGACAGCTTCAACAGGTATATAAGGAAACACGTGGACAGACTCAGGCTCTGATTGCGCTGTATCGCTACAATTCTGCTGCTCTTCGTTTTGGTCTGCCTCAAGCGTTTCTCGACAAGCAGCAACAGTTGCTCTTTCTGCTGAGCACAAGCTTCTATCAGCCGACCTACCATGGCTTCTTCTATCGTGTCACACCAACATTCCAGATCTACACCAGCAGCGTGGGGCAAGGCATCGGCTACGAGAACTACTTTACAACCGAGGCGATGGGAACTGCACTTGATGCTCTCCAACAAATACAGTTTCCCAACCTGACAATCTAATCGCTCATAGGGCCGCGTTCGCGACGTTCGGCTTCTTACACAAAACACAGGAGCCTCCAGAAGAAATTCCTGGAGGCTCCTGTAACGCTATTCACATACTAACGCTTGATCTTAAGCGTACTGATGAAATTGTTTGCCATCTCATCATATGCCTCAGCATGATACTCTTCGATACGACCGGCATCGCATAGCGTCGCCAGGTCGGGATCGATCGGCAGCGTGCCAAGCAAAGGTGCTCCCGTCATAGCAACAAGCTCTGTGCCATTGCTGGGACCAAAGACCTCGTAGCGCTCACCTTGGGGAGCCTGGAAGTACGACATGTTCTCAACCACACCCACGATCACACCCTTTAACTGCCTCACCATGTTAATGCACTTCTTCACAATCATGGTTGCGAGCATCTGCGGTGAGGAGACTATCACGACTCCGTCGAGGGGCAACGACTGCATAACCGTCATGGGCGCGTCAGATGTGCCCGGAGGCAGATCAACCAGCAGAAAATCGAGCGTGCCCCAATCAACATCACTATAGAATTGCTTGATCGCGCTCGAAATCATCGGGCCACGCCACACCACCGGATCGCTCTCCTGCTCCAGGAACATGTTCATCGACATGACCTTGATCCCACCCTTACTGCGCAGTGGCTCAATTGAATCGCCATTGGCCGCACGCGTCGGTTGACCACGCGTACCAAACATACGAGCAATACTGGGACCTGTGATATCACCATCCAGAATTCCCACCTGCAACCCTTGTCGGCGCAGTGAAACCGCGAGCAGGCCCGTCACCAGCGACTTACCCACACCACCTTTTCCACTCATAATAGCAATCACCTGGCGAATCTTACGCTCAGGATCGCCACCCGCCATTGTCAGGGGAATACCGCGCCCCACCGGGGCCTTCTTTGGCGCAACCGAAACCGGCTCGCCCTGGAGCACCGCATTCAAGTCTTTCAGCAGTTGATCCAGCTTCTCAGGAGCAAAACGATGCGTTCGTGCCCCACCCGCTACACTCTCCCGTGCACCCACTGCACAAGCAGTACAGGGCAGGCCGTGACCGTGGAAGACCTTTACCGTCACGGGATATTTCGTCACCACATCATGTATCACCATATCGGCAGTAATCGTTTCCGCCATGCTTCGTGTCCTCATTCGTGATAGGAGTAACGGCTACTCTCAATCACTCTTCTGTATAATAAAAAATGGACGAGATGAGACAAAAATCTTAATTCCGACCCATACACTCAGATATTATTATAGCACACACCCGCCACCATAGACACACCTAGACTCTTCCATTCTCACTTGTATGCTCGCGCCTGCTGCGCTCACAAGAAAATGGCCCGTTTACGGGCTAAGGTACACACGCAAGCAAGAATGGGAAAGCCCTGTGGATACACCTCTTGTAATTGCATCACGTTCTGGAATATGCTATCATGACAGCGAGAGCACAACAACCCTATCTGGTGCAACAGCACCAGCAGGAAAGCGAAAGATTTATGGAGACGACGAACGATATTTCCTACCTGAAGCAGGTTAATATCTTCAATGGCCTGACTGACGACGAACTACAATCCCTTGCATCCGCCGCTAAAAAGCGCAATTTCCGCTCCGGCGAAGTCATCTTTCATCGTGATGACCCTGGTCAGGTTCTCTACATCATTCGCGAGGGCAAAGTCAAAATCGGTCTGGTCAGTCCCGAAGGACAGGAAATCTCTCTCGTGGTCTTTGGCAAAGGACAATATTTCGGCGAACTCGCTCTCCTGGATGGCTTACCACGTTCCGCAGACGCAGTTGCCCTCGAAAAGGTCGAATGCTATACCCTGCAACGCAGTGACTTTCACAATGCGATTATGAAAAACCCAAAGATTGCCATTCAAGTAATGGAGGTGCTCTCCGAACGCTTGCGCAAAACCGATCAACAGGTGGAAGACCTTATCTTCCTCGATGTCTATGGCCGCGTCGCCAAGAAGCTTCTGGAGCTCTCTGATAGCCACGGCGTGAAAATCGGAGATGATGTGCGCATCGATGTACGCCTCACCCAGCAAGACCTTGCCTCTATGGTCGGAGCATCGCGCGAGAGTGTGAATAAAGTGCTTGGCTACTTCACCGACAAAAGGTATATCAGCACCGATAAACACAAATTCACGCTTCATCGCGTTGCGGACTTACGCCGGCGCATCTATTAGCACGACCTTTGCGTGTTCTTCCGTTCGTCTCTCATGAGTTTGTCGTTGATCTATCTGCTCTCTCCCATTTGTCCTATACGGTATCTTTCTCTGTCTCCACCTCGTTTATATGCGTATAAAGGGGGAAGGCCATATAGTTCTCTTGCGTGACCGGAGTGTACTTACAACCGTCTGGCATATAGTATTCTGACTGTTCCTGTTTGTTACTGTGCTCTATTTTTGCCGCGCGCTCTCTATAACGGTTACAGCGATTAGAAAGAAGACTTGCTACGTGATATCAACGCTGACAAGAGGAGAAAGAGGAGCTTATCTTCTTCCTCATCCTATACACGCTGAATCTATCGATCTCGTTGCACTGCTGCACGATTTGAATCTCTCTCAGCCTGGCACGTTGATGTCTTTACCCATGCAGGAAGGGCTATAAAGAGCGAGAATATATACTACTCCCTCCAAGGTGGGTGAAAACCTTGCACACATACCAGCGAGTATAGGAGAAGAAGATTGTATGAAAACACTTATTATTATTCCAACGTATAACGAATACGAGAATCTCCCACCACTCCTTGAGATGGTTTTCTCGTATGCCCCTGATACAGATATTTTAGTTGTCGATGATAATTCACCTGATGGTACCGGCGATCTCGCAGAAAAGCTGCGCGAAAAGGACCCGCGTATCCATGTGCTGCATCGCGCCGGCAAACTTGGTCTGGGAACTGCTTATGTTGCTGGATTCAAGTACGCTATTGAACATTCCTACGATGCTGCCTTTGAGATGGATGCCGATTTCTCTCACGATCCGCGCTACCTGCCCAATTTTCTTACCGAAATTGAGCATGCTGACCTGGTGATTGGCTCACGCTACATTCGTGGTGGTGCTACCCCCAACTGGTCACTCTCTCGCCGCTTGATCAGCGGATGCGGAAATATCTTCGCACGTGTGATGCTCGGCATTCCCGTCCATGACTGCACCGCCGGCTATCGCTGCTACCGTCGCGAAGTCCTCGAACGCATCGATCTCGATTCGGTTCAATCGCAGGGCTACGCCTTCCAGGTCGAACTCGCCTATCGTGTGATGAAGCAGGGCTTTAAGATCGTGGAGACGCCTATCGTTTTCATGGATCGCCGTGTGGGTAAATCAAAGATGTCCCGTGCCATTGTGCTCGAAGCATTCACATTCGTTCTGCGTACCCGCTTCGGCCTCACAAAAAAATCTGCACCACAGATTTCTGTGGCTCCTACGCAGCCAGAGCCTGACACCGTTGGCTCAGCCGCTCACAAGTAATAGCATATGAGTCATCCCGAATTTTCGAGGTGCAGTTTCTACCCCCCGCACCCGTTTTCGCGTAGGGGAGGGCACAAGGCCCTCCCCTACGCGAATCTCTCAAACCTGCACGTCGCTTGATCGCGACGTCCCCCACGTTTTGGCACCTTTTTCAAACGTTCGAAACGTCATGCGCCTACGGCGCATGACGTTTCAAGTTCGGGATGACTCATACTTCTCACCTTCTGCGCCTCCTCGCCGACTTCTTATGCTTTTTCCCTTTCTGCACAACAAAGTCCTCATAATCCTCCGCTTTATACCACGGATCAAGCCCATACATACGCCGCATCTTCTGCCGATGCTCCACACGTGCTACCATATCTGCCGGGGCTGCATTCAAGCGCGTCGTTAACTGCCTCGTGCTCTGCACCTTCCCGCCCTGTTCCACAACATTGTAGCGTACCTCACCATCGTCACTATACAGCACGATCTCCCTCCCAGCTGCGCGCCCTTCAGCCGCCAGGCGCGCAATCACCCGATCCGCTGTCTCACCATGTCGAGAGAACATAATACAGATATGCTCATCATGACGTACCTGTTCGCGCACATCATTCCCATCAAAGACCACTATCACACGCGCCGTTGAGGAACGATAACGATTCTTCAATTGCCGAACCAACACATCACGCGCCAGCCCGAAATTTCGCAGCTCTAACGATTGAAACTGCACATTCTTCTTGATAACATTGTAGCCATCCACCAGGATATCGCAATCCATACATGCATACTCACTCAAAAAGTTGTTGTACCAGGTGCAAAAGATATGCTATTTCGGCACGAATGTCAACATGCAGCAGACGGCTCACCAGCTCATTTACCGCTGCTGACCACAACGCCGCGCCTACTACCACCAACACGCACAAGAGCACAAGCGAGAGGACAGTAGTCACTATACGCTCAACCCACCCGCCTACACCCGGATACTGCGCGGGCCTCGTCTCCTGTTCCACACGCTCATCATCTACGCGCAATGGGGGACGCGTCTCCTGTTCCACAATCTCATCGTCCCAGCGAGAGGAGGGTCGTGTCTCTATCTCAGCCACAGCCGCTCGTTCCTCTTCTAACCCATCCGCATGATCTGCGTACTCTACATGCCGCCGTTCTGATCGCTGTTTAGGAAGAGGAGAGTAATTTTTGGGAGAAGGCACAGCCAGAAACTCATGCGTCGGCTCCTCTGCCAGATCGCCTCGCTCCGCACCACTATACCTGCCTTCTGCCAGCTTCCTGGTTCTCGCTGACGGCGCAGGGAGGGCTATCCCCTTCTCACCAAAACGACCGGGTCGTACACAGACAAGCGACTCCGTTACAGGCCGGATCACCGCCTCCTGCGCTCGCCGTACCGGAGGGAAAAGCAGCCCAGGCAAAGGTTGCACCTCTGCACGAAACGGCAGCTTCACTTCCAACACACACGCACCGCACAGACCATGCACACTATCCCAGCAAGCAGGACAGGAAGGGCGGCGGCAACGAAAACAGAAGTGGCACATACTCATAAAAGCTGACTCGACAACCCCGCGCGGTGCTCTCAGCAGATAGGCATGTGTCTGCGCAGGAACATATACTGCCTGGCAGATCCCACACATCACTGCCGCTTCTCGCTCCTCCCCCACCAGTTGCGCCGTAGCCCTGGGCAAACCTGACTGATGAGCAGACATGTCAGCCACGAACACCTCCTGTCGCCCTCTTATTCTCTTCCTGACCCGACTCGACTCGCACAACCCTGATAGACAATTCTCGGACAATTGCCAATCAATTACCGATCAATTGCCGCAAATTCCTCTTCTATTATACCCACTAAACCGATGCCCTGCACTCCAAAAAACGCAGCTATGAGCAAAAATTGCAGAAATCAGCGTTTGACAAAGCGCACAAAGTCTGCTATCATCCTACCTTGTGAAGCGGTGATGGTCTATCAGCGCACAACAAACTGGAGCCGTGGTGTAGTGGCCTAACATGTCTGCCTGTCACGCAGAAGATCGCG
>DAOUDD010000144.1:0-6054 GCA_034431765.1 Ktedonobacteraceae bacterium
GCACTTTTCTCATACAAAGAAAGCAGCCCTGGACACCGTCCACCCTTTCTTTCATTGGCGGCACTCATTCTTTTACTTGCACTTTCCAGTTTTGTACTGTTATCCTGTACTCCAAACAACAGCATGAAAGCTAGTGTTACACCTTCGCTTACTTCTACACAAGTTGTACAGAAGCAGGTCCCTTCTGCTTCCCCTCAGGTTAGCACTCCAGCTATTCCTACCAGGGTTGTACAGCAAAGACCTGCTAAAAGTACGGAAGGTGGAAGTCCGCAACAGGCGGCAACGGCGATAGCTACTCCGGTAGCCTCTCCCCAGATGACAGCTACAGGCACTCCAGTAGCCCCTCCCCAGATGACGGCGACAGCTACTCCATCACCAACTCCATCACCAACTCCATCACCGTTCGTAGCACAACCCAGTCCAGAGCCGGTAATACCATTTCCCTCGGAAGCACAGGCAGAGGAGGTAGCACTGACAAACCATGATCGCTTCTACTATCATGGCAATCTTGCTCTACCAGAAATTGCCCTTACCCTGGATGATGGACCCAATCCACCTTACACTGGGCAGATGCTAGATGTGCTGCGAAATGCGAACGTGAAAGCGACCTTCTTCGACATGGGTTCTCATACGGTTGAGCATCCCGAACTTGTGCAGCGAGAGATGGCTGAGGGCCATACTATAGGTAATCATACCTGGTTTCACCCACACCTACCGCAATTATCTTCAGACGATATTCATACTCAGATCAACGAAACATCGGATGAGCTACAGAAGGTTACAGGTGTACGCCCAACATTTTTCCGCCCACCTTACGGGGAGTACGATGCCCATGTATTAGCTTCTATCAATTCTCTTGGCTTAACAACTTTCATGTGGAACAATATGGCCTCCGACTGGCTCATGCCTTCACCAGAGGTGATCGCCGCACGTGTCACTGCACCGGCCCGCAATGGAATGATTATTCTGCTGCACGATGGAGGTGGAGATCGCACAAATACAGTGAAAGCTTTACCCATCATCATCAAGAATCTCCAATCGCGTGGCTTCCGCTTCGTCACCCTGACAGACCTGGTAGCCCATGCACACAAAACGGCAATGATACAACCCGCACCTGCTGGCAGTGCCGCGATGCTGACAAACGTAACGCTATACTCAACCTATAACGACGAGGATGCGCTTATGATCGATTCTCCTCGGAGAACAACATTCTAAATTCTTGTGATTAAACATATGAGTCATCCCGAACGTTTGAAAAAGGGGCCAAAACGTGGGGGACGTCGCGATCGAGCGACGTGCGGAGCGTCAGCCTAACAGGAGGGCGCAAGGCCCTCCCCTACGCGAGGGGTTCTTCCTCTGAACGGCCCTGTGTGTTCCTGTGAGAAAACGGGTGCGAGAGGTGGGCACTGCCCCTCGAAAATTCGGGATGACTCATATGTGTTTCACGTGAAACATTGCTAGCATTTCTCAATCATAGAGTACAAAAGCTCGTACTGGAAATGAAGTTCCACCTTTGATTGCTGGCGGAACAGCGAAGAAGCGAAAGGCCCTTTCTGGCACAGCTTGTAAGGCGCGCAAATGTTCAACGATGGGAATGCCAGCTTCCAATAATATAGTGTGAGCAGGTCTGGTAGGATCGGTCATACTGTCGATATTCGCGCAGTCGATGCCGACCATGGCGACATGTTGCTGAACCAGGAAGTGGCATGCTTGAGCCGTCAAAAAGGGTCCAGACCGAAAGTAATCAGCGCTCCCCCAGCGTTCCGACCAATCTGTGCGTATCAATAAGGCCTTGTCCTGTACATCGATGTTTTGAAATATCTCTGCTCCAATTGGCCCTTCTCGTAACTCGGTCACAATCACTCCCGGAAGATTTGCCATCTTTTCCAATGTGAGCGAGGCTAAGTCTTCTCCATTCGGGTGTCGGTGAAAGGGGGCGTCGATATATGTTCCCGTATTACCACCAATTTCGTACAGCGCCATCTGAAACGTTGTGCCTTGCGCATAATTGCTGCGTGTCTTACTCTCCTCATGAGTCAGGCTTGTGCGAAACTGCGGTATTGGTAGACCTGGATATGAGGGCATTCCGGCTTCAAGCATGTGACTTACATCGAGTAGATTTGCCATTCTCATTCTCCTCTGTTTCACGTGAAACATTCTATTTGAGTCTTCGAGAACTTGAGAAGAGCACACGTTCGCACAGAAGATCTCAGGAACCCTCAGTGAATAAGCTCTCCCTTACACACACGTATTCCTCCCATTAGATGTTTCACGTGAAACATCTATCCTCGTCTTCTTGACCAAAGTCCAGAGTGCCTGGAGGAAGATCTTGTGCCCTCTCGCACTCTTGAAGATGGCCCAAAAAGGGAATTTAAATAGCCTTGTGCCTTCTAAGCTCTACTTGCTGTATGCTTCTAGATTTGTTACACTGTGTGTGAAACTAAAGAGCGCACATAGTGCATCTTGAAAACTGAGTGCGTATCGCTGGCGCAGGAGCACGAGCTGCCATACCCTCCTTGCACAAACCTGAGCGAAGCTCGCTCTGCCAAGAGCCTCCGTTTGTGTCTACCAGGAGAAGCAGCGTCCGTTTTCACAGAAGATTATAGTGTGCGAACATATAGAGGAAAACATGCGAGCCGTAGATGATAGTAGCCCTAAGTACGCCGCTGTACTACGTGTTCTGCAAACGTGGAAACAGCTCCCAGAGAGCGATGTTGTGCGTATGCTACACGACCTCTTTCTCGTTACAAACGATTTCCGTGAGATGGAAGAGCAAGGGCTGCTCACGATGTCGTTTGTCGGCGACGAGTATATGATTGTCCCAACACTACTGGGCCGGCTCTGGCTGGAACAATATACAACAGGAGAAAAGAATCATGGCGTATGAATTTGACGACGAGGTGTTACCCTACACAACCATTGGCACAGATGAGGCAAAGCGCCTGATCGAGTCTGGAGCACACGTCATTGATGTACGGCAACAAGAGGAATGGGATCGTGGGCATATTGCAGAGGCTGAATTGCTTCCTATCAGCGGTATCTATACCTTTGGTAAATCTCTTCATGATTTGAACCTATCCAAAGAAGAGAATGTGATTTTCGTCTGTGCCTCTGGTCAGCGTAGCGCATCTGCCTCAGAGATCGCCTCGCTTTTAGACTTCAAACATGTCTACAATCTCGCCAATGGCATGCATGGCTGGCTGAATCGGGGCTATCCAGTTGAACGATAAGGTGGTATGTACTGTCTGGCGTTTACTACCTGGCGAAAACTTGAACGAAGCTAGCTCTGAGAAGAGTATCTGTTTTCGTATATGATGTTAGCTCCATGCATCCCTACCTAAAGTCTTTCCGAATCAATGGAACATAAAAAAGGAGATAGTGTATGCCACTACTTGAAGGGAAAAAAGCTCTTATTTTCGGCGTTGCCAATCATCGTTCTATCGCCTGGTCTATCGCACAATCACTGGCGAACGAGGGGGCACAACTTATTTTTGCTTATCAGGAACGTATGGAGAAGTATGTACGCGATCTAGCAGCAAAGATTCCGGGGACGCAACTTGTGCAATGCGATGTTCAGAATGATCAGCAGCTTGATGAGGCTTTTGCAAAAACAGGTGAAATCTTCGGAGGCGAGCTGGATACCCTTATCCATAGCGTTGCATTTGCTCCTGCTAACGAACTCGAAAATCCTTTTATTGACACGACACGCGCCGGTTTCCAGACCGCTTTAGATATCAGTGCTTACTCGCTCATTGCGATGTCAAAACGCGCGCTTCCTCTTATGAAGGCAAAAGGGGGAAGCGTTCTGGCACTGACGTATCTTGCCAGTGAGCGAGTGATGCCCAAGTATAATGTTATGGCTGTAGCAAAGGCTGCCCTGGAGTGCAGCGTGCGCTACCTTGCATATGAGATGGGCGAACATAATATTCGCGTCAATGCAATCTCGGCGGGGCCGCTTAACACACTGGCAGCTCGTGGCGTCTCTGGCTTCACTAACTTTCGTGACCAGGTGGGACAGATCGCGCCGCTACGTCGCAATATCGAGCAGAGTGAGGTAGGTGACACAGCGCTCTTCCTCAGCAGCAATTACGCTCGTGGTATCACTGGCGAAATTCTCTTTGTCGATGCCGGCTACAATATCATGGGTGCGTAACAGATACAGAGAAAAGGAGGGAATGTTTCATGTGAAACGTTGCCTCCTTTCTTATCTTGCTCAAGAAACCAGCAACTGCAACCTCCAGAGGAGTTAGCCTAGTCCATCTTTTCCAGTTTTCCAGATCGTGGAATAGAAATTAGAATGCGGGGACAAACTGCTCAAGAACCTGTGAGGGCGACATCTGTGACGATTCGATAAACTGATGTAGCAGGTGTGGTCCTTTCGATGTAGCTTCAGCGTCAAGAAGCAGAGAGAATGTGGGGGCGTTGAAAATTGCGGAGGGAGGAAAAGCCAGCATATTGAGCAAAACAAATTTGATAAGTGTTGGTTGAGGGCTACTCATACTTTCTTCAGGACTAACGGGATGTTCCTGAGCATAGAGATAGTAAAGATCGAGATAGTGGTGGAGCAATGGAGCATTCTGGGGTTTGTCCGGCCCATCATAGGTGACTTTGGGGTTGCGCAAGTCAGATAGAGCGCTGAGCCACCAGGCCGGAGCAAGAACTTCTTGCATTTGTTGAAGTACCTGTCGCTCAAAATCCTCCTGAGGCTTTTGCTGTTGTGCGCCCAGGGAGCTTGCAAGCACCTCCGCTTCAAGTGCCGCGACTGCCATGCCCTGTCCATAGATAGGATCAAAGTGACAAAGCGCATCTCCAATCACCAATAGACCCGCAGGCCAGCGCTCCACTTGCTCATAATGATGTCGTACACAGACCGGCACACGATAGCCGCGAGGTGGTGTCAAGGGTTGAGACTCTTTCAATGTAGCGGCAAACTCATCACCAAAGCGATTGACCTGCGCAATTCCTTGCTCGAATCCTTCCGAATTGGTCGAAGGATAGTTACCGCCTGTGGAGAAGAGAGTCACCCAGAGCGTATCGTTTTCAATGGGAAGGATGGTGACCCCAATTTTCTCCTTAAGAGGGAGTTCATCAACAAGCACAGTTCCAACTGTATCCAATATTTGGGGAGAAGCTTTATAATAGCGTGTACTATATCCAATATTTGCTCTGATTTGTGCATCCGCTGGCAAGACGTATCCCAGATTCTGAAGCCATAGTGGAAGTTTTGAGGAACGTCCACTAGCATCGATCACAAGGTCAGCGGTAAGCACTGTCCGCTCCTCAAGCTGTCCATGTTCACGTAGATAGATTCCAGAGACCTTCTCACTGTCAGAATCCAGTTGTAGGCCAAGCACTTCTTTATTATAGAGGAAATGGACGTTGGGTAGCATGTGTACGCGCTGCCGTATCACCTGCTCAAACAGACCTCTACTGCAAAAAACATCCTTTTCTGGATTCCGGAAGGCATTAAGACCAAGACGCTGGAGGACCCTCATTGACTTTCCCTGTATCGGATAGCCTCCTGCAGCAAGCAATTCATCGACATAACCTGGAAAGAGCTCTTCAAGAATCTTCTTGCCACGCGGTAGAATTCGATGCACATGAAATGCCTGTGGTGCCCCAGCACGCACATCCGGACCTTCTGGAAAAACGTCGCGCTCGACCACCAGGACCGTTTCGTAACAATCAGAAAGGACACGAGCCGCAAATAATCCGGCTATCCCTGCACCGATAACGAGTGCTTGCTGTGGCATTTTCTGCTCAGACGATTTATTCCTTATCATAAGAGATTCAGCTCCTTTTATTCTTTAAACACAACAAAAAGCACCATTTTTATCTTTATTATGCTTACAAAGAACCACGATCTTTACCATGTCCCAATTTTCTAGAATCATGGAAAGATAGAGGTCCTTTTCTGGTGCTGACCACCGTAGAAAACAAATGGTCTAAAAAAATTATATATTTCACATTAGAAAATGTCAATATTTAGTGTTACTAGAAACAATACACATTGAAAAAATATCTATAATTTCTTTTCGTTGCTTCTATAATATA
>DAOUDD010000145.1:0-75655 GCA_034431765.1 Ktedonobacteraceae bacterium
TAGTTCTGGCATTGCTACTGAGGGCATGGTGAGAGAACGATATGTAGATATCCTTCTGATATACTATAGGGTATAGTACAGCTATTGCACAAGAAATAGTGACTATTGTACTACGTTTAGCTTCGTATCATTGAGTTGATTCAGGATGTGATACTGCTGGCGAACGTGGGAGAACGCCGACGCAAAGAGCGCTCTGGAGATGCCGCTCCTCCTCGTGACGGTGAACCGCCTGCGCCTCTCTCTGGCACTCACTGTGTCGGCAGTATTGGATGTGTTATGGATTGCGTGTGTGCCATAGCTGTAGAAGTTCGGACTCACGTTCAGGGGTCAGGTTGTCACCGCGTTTCGTGGGAGTGGGACGTGCTCTATCCCAGGACAGGGTAGCGCGAATGGTTTCGCTGAGGGGGCGGAATGTGAGGCCAGCTTGTAGAGCACGGTGGATGTCAGCTTTCATCCGGTCGAGTCCCCATTCACTCAATATCCAGAGCGGAAGTTCTGACCATGGTTGTATGCCATGTTCTTGTAGAAAAGCCTCGCTCACCCAGGTGAAGGTGGCGTTGCTGGCAAGCGTGGTACGGCACTCTTCGAGGACATGTGCAAATGTGAGTGGATAATCTGGTCCTGTGACGTTAAATGCTCCTGTGATCTGTGACTCGATGCTGGAAAGAATCCAGCGTGCCAGGTCGCGAACGTCGATGAACTGGACTGGTTGGTCTTTGCGATCAGGGACGAGTACCTCACCACCCTGCGCGATGCGATGGGGCCAGTAGGTGAAGCGTTCGGTGGGATCTCCAGGGCCAACAATCAGGCCAGAGCGGACGATAAGAGAGCGATCAGGGAAGGTCTGTTGGACGACCCTTTCGCAGGCTGCTTTGAGTGGGCCGTACGTCTCGTTCGTCACCTCCTCAACGGTTTCGTCTGCGAGTGTGGCTAATGGTGCGTTCTCAGCGAGGCCGGCAACGTTTTCGTCGGCGTAGACATTCTGGGTTGAGATGAAGGTGTAGTGCTGTGTGCTGCCCACGAGCGCCTCTACCGCTGCGCGAACGATGCGAGGAACGAAGCCGCTGGTGTCGATAACCGCATCCCACAGTCGTTCTTGGAGGAGTGAGAGGTCGTGTGCGCGGTCGCCGTGAATGTGCTCTAGCTGCGGAAAGAGGTCTGGTTGTGTCTGTCCACGATGAAAGAGGGTTACTGTATGACCGCGTTGGAGAGCGGCTTCGACAAGGTGTGGGCCGAGAAATTTGGTGCCGCCAAGAAGTAAAAGTTTCATTGCTAGTTCCTGACCTTCCTTTAGATATTGAGATAGTAGAGTATGTTCTCATGATAAATTCTGTGAAGGGAAAAGGATAGGGGGAGAGCATGCTCATAGCATAACTCTGATAGGAGCATATGCTATAGTACGCTGACTCTGCTTATTACAGTAGTTGTTATGATTGCCATTCCAATTGCTGTCGCCATTCATTACATTCCAATGCTGATCTCCCTCTCTTCTGCGTTTATCTTTAGTGCAATCTCTCTCTGGTTTAATCGGCGAGGTCGGGTAAACATTGCAAGTTTGATCACCGTTGGGGGAATGGGATTTGCTCTTGGTAGTATTGCGGCCCCTGGGGGATTAAGCCTTGATAACTTGCAGACATTTGATCTGCTGGTCGAGATAGAGTTACTTACTGTTTCACTCTTTCCACCCGCGAGACCATCTGAACACGGGATGATCCAGTATGATCGGATTATTCAAGAGCTGAAAGAAGTTGTTAAGCTGTGATAGCTTTTGTAAAAAGCACAAGCGAACAGAAAGGGAGAGAGCGTATACACTCTCTCCCTTTCTGTTCGCTTGCAGTTATACCTGTGCGGCGGGCAGAGTCGCGACGTCGGCCAGGACGGCATCGAGGGCTGCGGAGGCTTCGTCGATGTCGAGCCGGGTCAGGATGAGGGGTGGGATCATGCGTAGCGTGTCGGGGGCGGTGCTGTTGAGCAGCAGGCCCTGTTCGAGCGCTTTCTGGACAATGGCTGGGGCGAGGTTGTGTTCGACGTGGAGCGCGCGCATCAAGCCGAGGCCACGGGGATTATTGATGAAAGAGTATTTCTGGCAGAGGAGTTCTAATTTGCTGTTCCAGTACTCACCCATCTCGTGAGCGTTTGCGAGAAGGTTCTGTTCCTGAATGGTGCGGACGGTGGCGATAGCGGCGGCACAGGCGATAGGATTGCCGCCGAAGGTTGTGCCATGATCGCCGGGGGCGAAGAGGTCAGTTCGCGTGCCCGTGAGCATTGCTCCAATTGGTATGCCACCTGCCAGACCCTTTGCCATGGTCACGATATCGGGGCGAATGCCATAGTGTTCCCAGCTAAAGAACTTACCCGTGCGGCCCATGCCAGCCTGTATCTCATCGCAGATCAGGACCAGATTCTGTTGGTCACACCACAAGCGCAGCCCTTGCATAAATGCCCTGTTACTTGGCCAGATGCCACCTTCTCCCTGCACTGCCTCGACGAGAATGGCTACAGTCTTCTCACTGGTTGCAGACTTGACGGCCTCCAGGTCGTTAAATGGCACTTGCTTGAAGCCATCCGGGAGAGGTGCCCAGGTTGCCTGGTAAGATGCCTGACCTGTTGCAGCAGTCGTTGCCAGTGTACGGCCATGGAAGCTATTCTCCATGCTGATAACTTCGTATGCGCCGTTGCGATAGAGGCGACCATATTTGCGCGCGAGCTTGATTGCTCCCTCGTTTGCCTCTGCCCCGCTGTTGGAGAAGAAAGAGCGCATGCCGTTGCTCTGGATGCCGAGCAGTTCGGCCAGCTCGATCTGTCGCAGGTTGTAGTAGAGGTTGGAGACGTGCACAAGTTGTGTTGCCTGCTGCTGGATGGCCTCTACGACGGCTGGATGGCAGTGACCGAGCACATTGACGGCGATGCCCGCGACAAAATCCAGGTAGACTTTGCCGTTGCTGTCCCAGACACGCGTGCCCTCGCCCTTCACTAATGTCAGGGGTTGGCGTTTGAACGCACCCTGATAATATTGTTGCTCAAGGGCTATCCAGTCTCGTTTATTGACTTCTACTGTTGTCATCGCTCTCTCCTCATTCCGTTTAATCTCAGCTCAACTTTTATTGTACTACGCTGAAGGTGGGTGAGCAAGGCTGCCTTCATGCTTGTGGGGGAGTGAAGTAGGAAGGGCTGGGAAGTTGCAGGTAACCCTGGTTTTTGCCATTCTGCTGCCCCTCCTCGGCCTCTGGCACACCTACGAGAATGGAGGGACCGTCGAAATGTTCTTCGTTGACTGGCTGGTTAAAGAAGGACTCGAAGACAGGGCCTTCCAGTGTCTCCTCTTTAATCAGGCGTTCGCTGATCATGATCAGACGTGTTTTGTTCTGACGGAGAATGCTGTGAGCTTTATCAAAGGCGGCCTGGATGATGGCGCGGACCTCTTCATCAACCTCGCGCGCAGTCTGTTCGCTATAGTTACGCTGCTCTGCGAAGTCACGGCCCAGGAAGACCTGCTCTTCTTTGTGACCAAGTGCGACTGGACCGAGCCGGCTACTCATCCCGTATTCAGTGACCATTGAGCGGGCGATTTTGGTCACGCGCTCGATGTCATTGGAGGCTCCAGTAGTAACTTCGCCAAAGATAATCAATTCGGCAACATGTCCGCCGAGGGCGTAGGCAAGCATATCTTCAAATTGTGGTTTGCTCCATAGGTAGCGATCTTCAGTAGGGAGGAGCATGGTAAAGCCGCCAGCCTGACCGCGCGCGACAATCGAGACTTTGTGCACGGGATCGGTATTGGGGAGCATGCGGGCTACCAGGGCGTGTCCGACTTCGTGGTAGGCTGTGATGGCTTTTTCGCGCTCGCTGATAATACGGCTCTTGCGTGCTGGGCCGGCAACCACACGATCAATGGCTTCCTCCAATTCCTGCATACTGATTTTCGTCCTGTTGCGTCGAGCAGCCAGGATCGCAGCCTCATTGAGCAGATTCGCCAGGTCAGCGCCAGAAAAGCCGGGCGTCTGCTTTGCCAGAACATCCATTGAGATCCCTGGCTCAAGAGGTTTGCCCTTTGTGTGAACGTTGAGAATTGCAACGCGTCCACGAATATCGGGACGATCAAGCACCACCTGGCGGTCAAAGCGTCCGGGGCGCAGGAGTGCGGGGTCAAGGACATCGGGACGATTAGTCGCTGCGATGACAATCACGTTGGTAGTGCTGTCGAAGCCATCCATCTCAACGAGAATCTGATTCAAGGTCTGTTCGCGCTCGTCATGGGAACCTCCCAGGCCAGCACCGCGTTGCCGACCAACGGCATCAATTTCATCGACGAAGACGATGCAAGGGCTATTGCGTTTCGCCTGCTCGAAGAGGTCACGAGCACGGCTGGCACCGACGCCAACAAACATTTCCACGAACTCGGAACCACTGATACTGAAGAACGGCACGCCCGCCTCACCCGCGACGGCGCGAGCAATCAGCGTCTTGCCGGTCCCTGGAGGGCCAACCAGGAGCAAACCCTTGGGGATACGTGCTCCCAGAGCGGAGAATTTTTCGGGATACTTGAGAAACTCGACGATCTCCTGCAATTCTTGCTTTGCCTCTTCCACTCCTGCTACATCGGCGAATGTCACGGGTTCTTTGCTACTGATGAACATACGCGCGCGGCTCTTGCCGAAGGAGAGCGCCTGGTTGTTTGATCCCTGTGCCTGGCGAAAGAGGAAAATGAGAAGTCCTCCAAAGAAGAGAAAAGGGAGAAGTCCTGCAAGGAAGCTGAGCCAACCTTGAAGTGGACCTGGTGTTTCGTATTGGAGGGTGAGGAGGGGGTTATTGGTATAGGAGATCTTGTTGTCTTGCAATACTTGAGTGATATTAAATGAATCGCTGATCGTAGCAATTTCCTGAGAAGCATTAGCGGTTTTGCCTCTGGTAAGCGTTATTGAGCCGCTTCTGGCGGTCAGAGTATCTGCCTGGCCTCGTTGCAGGTCGGTTGTGAGATTGTTCAGCAGCGTCGAAACAGTGACTTGCTTGCTGTTCGCTTGTGGATGGAAGATGAATAGGGCGATCAGGATGAGCACGGCGATGGTCAGGAGCCAGAAAAAGCCTGTTCTGAGCCACTTTCGCTTTGTTGGCATGGGACTTCTCTCTATCTTGCTGACAGGTGGAAGATGCACCTGAAGATTTTTGATTGAAGAATACCGGCTAATTCTTGAGCCATTTTGATCTTTATCTTATGCCGCCCCATTATAACACACAAGGCGGGGAAGGCAATGGAAATGTTGTAGAGAAGGGGAGATCAGATGGTGTCATGCTCAGGAGGGGCGTGCCAGCACAAGTCCCCAGACGGTACTGGCTCCGGCGGCGAAGAGAGGAACCGCGCACTCCTGTAGTGTTGCACCTGTTGTAGAGACATCGTCGATGAGCAGGATGTTGCGCCGGCCCAGAACATTGGGAGGGAGTGTTTTGTTGCAGATGAACGCATCAGTGACATTGTGTTGACGCTCAACTCTGCTGAGGTGAGCCTGTGCCGGGGTAGCACGTCTGCGTTGGAGGATGTTTGGCGCGAGAGGCAGGGAGAGTTCCTGGGCGCATTGCTCGGCAAGCAGGTGGGCCTGATTGTAGCCGCGTTCGCGTTGTCTGTCGGGATGGAGTGGTACCGGAAGGATTATATCTGCTTGCAAGTTGTTCTGGCGATAGGTTTGTGCGAGAAGCTTGCCGAGCGGCTGGCTCAGTCGGGTGTTCTGCTTGTACTTGAGGGCGTGAATGCATGCGCGTAAGGGTTCTTGATAGGTGCTGGCGGCACGCAATCCGTTCAGTCGCAGCGGCGATGAGTAGCAGCTCCAGCAAATGCCTGAGCGGTGAAGCGGGTTGTGGCAGTGAGGGCAGTAGGGTGGGGAGATAGGTTGGATCTGTGCGAGGCAGTCTGAGCAGATGATGAAGCCGCGTCGTTTGCAGCCGGGGCATTGAGGTGGGAAAAGGGCGTCCAGAAGGTGCTGAACAAACTGTTGAGACTTGCGTTGTAAATTGTGTTGCTCTTTTCTCTCTGCCATTCCAGCCTCCCAACCTTTTGAAGCCTCTCAACGGATATGAGTGTTGCGATAAATCGTGGCGGACGCGATGGAATCGGGTCTAATGCGTCTCAAAATGTGTACGCTCACGCGTAGAGAGCGACCCTTGCGGTCGCTCGTGGTGGGGGTGCAGGATGGTCCACGAATGTGCGCCCCGACGAGCAGGAGGGCGCAAAGAGCACTAGGCCCTTCCCTACGCGATCTCGAACCTGCGTATTGGACCTCCTCTCTACTCTTCCTCCTCGGCCTGCTCTTCGGCGGTTTTGCGCAGTGTGGGGAAGAGGATCACGTCGCGGATGGATTCCTGGTCGGTGAAGAACATGGCGAGGCGGTCGATGCCGAGACCCACACCGCTGGTGGGTGGCATGCCGATCTCCAGCGCCTCCAGGAAATCCTCGTCGAGCACCTGCGCTTCCTCGTCGCCTGCCGCGCGCTGACGCGCTTGATCGGCGAAGCGGGCGCGCTGGTCAAGTGGATCATTAAGTTCGGTGTAGGCATTGCCGATCTCCAGGCTGCCGATGAAGGGCTGGAAGCGCTCGACCAGGCCAGCTATTTCACGATGCTGTTTCGTGAGCGGTGAGACATCGAGCGGATAGTCGATCAGGAAGAGCGCCTGTTGCAGCTCTGGAATGCCACGTCGAAACATTGCGCCCTTGAGGTCGTCGATCAGCCGGCCATACCCCAGGCGAGGATCAACCTCGTAGCCCTTCTCCTGCATCGCCGTAGCAAGGCTATCACGGTCAGGATAGGTGCGCACATCAATGCCTGTAAACTGCGCGATAGCATCCAGAAGGGGATAGCGTTTCCAGGGAGGGGCGAGATCGATCTCGATTCCCTGGTAGGAGATGCGCGTCGAGCCATGCAAGCGTTGCGCAATGGCGGCGAGCATCTCCTCGACCAGCTTCATTGTATCGTTATAGTCGGCGTAGGCCATATAGAACTCGACCATAGTGAACTCAGGATTGTGGCTACGGTCAATGCCTTCGTTGCGGAAGTTGCGTCCGATCTCATAGACGCGCTCAAAGCCGCCAACGATCAGGCGTTTATGAAAGAGTTCGACAGCAATACGCAGGAAGAGGTCGCGATCCAGCGTGTTGTGATGCGTCGTGAAGGGACGAGCATTTGCACCACCGTAGAGCGTTTGCAGAATTGGTGTCTCGACCTCGATAAAATCGTGCTCGTCGAGGAAGGAGCGCATAGCGGTAATCATGTGGGTACGGGTAACGAAGACCTGCTTGACCTCGTCACCGTTCGCGATCAGGTCCAGGTAGCGTTTGCGCTGCCGGGTGTCCTTGTCTTCGAGGCCGTGATATTTTTCGGGAAGGGGACGGATGCCTTTGGAGAGGAGACGGAAATGCTTCACGTGCAGCGTGCGTTCGCCGGTGCGAGTGAGGAAGAGGAAGCCGCTCACCTGAACGAAATCGCCCAGATCGAGCAGTTTGAGGATCGAGTAGTTCTCCTCCCCGACATCATTGATGCGCACATAGATCTGGATGCCGCCGGTCCCGTCCTCGATTTTCGCGAAGGTTGCCTTGCCCATCTCGCGGAACAGACGAATGCGCCCGACCAGCGTATAGGAGCCATCGGGCCCTGCTAGTTCGTCAAAATGTGCAAGCACCTCTGCTATCGTATGTGTACGCTCGGCTGAGTTGGGATAGGGGTTGATACCTAGATCACGCAGCTTTTGCAGCCGTTGCAGGCGTATTTCTCGTTCATCTGTCATACGTTACTCTCTTCTCCACGGCAGATGTGATACTGAATTTTCAAGAATTATTGGGGATAAGGAACATCATTAGCTCTTGCGAGCCGAAGCCCGTTGTGTCATGTACCATCTTACTTTATTGTAGCACTGTTTTGTATGCCTGAATAGTCTTGGCCGTCTGTCAGCAGATGTGAGGAGCGGTTGTGTAGTGATTGCTTGCACGTCCATTGTGCTGGGTTATTTTTACAAAGCTTCTTCACAATCTAGCGGAAAATTGTTAACCTAAATGATAAAAGAGAACATACTTGTGTTACAATATTCTGTGTTAAAGCATTGGTACTGCAAAGAGGACCTGAGATCAGATTTTAGAAATGCTATGTATGCAGGAGCGCCTCAAAAGGCTCTAGGAGTATATTCAGAAATGGAAGAAAGCAATGATTTGCATGTAATTTTCGTTATCTTATCCCAATGTTGAACCAGAACAATGATTTGTATAGAAAATTGTATGATGCTCAAAAACTGCAAGAGTTAGGGAAAAGCAATTCTTAAGGATTGAGCAGGGCATGCTCTTCGTCGGGAGGCAAGCCTGCTCATTATACGCTCTTCATTCTCACTATGAAATGGCTCATTTAGCCGTTCATATCGGCAATGGGCAGCGTGAACCAGAAGGTCGAACCTGCTCTGGGTGCGCTTTGCAGGCCAACGGAGCCTCCATGTTCTTCTATGATTGAGTGGCTGATATAGAGACCCAGGCCCAGACCAATACCGGAGCCACTGCGAACTTCGGTCTCCTGGGCCTGGTAGAAACGATCCCAGATGTATTGCTGCTCAGCGTCGGATAGCCCTGGTCCGTGATCTTGAACCATGACGTGGGCTTCCTTGTCCTCAATCTGCACAGTAATTTCAATTGGCTGCATCTCGTCAGAGTACTTGAGCGCATTTGAGAGGTAGTTAGCGATCACTTGCTCGATGCGTTCTCTGTCAATGGAGACAGGGACGGCGCGCAACGGGAGGGTCAGGTACATACTGCGCTGCGGTGTCAGACGTTTCTGCTTTTGTACTGCTTCACGTACGACCTGGCATAGATCCATCATTTCAAACTGCATGGTGATTTTCTTTGCACGCATGCGCGTCACATAGACGATATCGTTGATGAGGCGAGTCAGACGGTTGATCTGGTTGTCTGCCCGTAAGAGCATTTTATACATCATTTCGCTATTCTGGCGCTGCTCTACCGGTGATAGGAGTTCACTTTCTATCTCCTGCTCGATACGGCGGGTAAGGATCTGTACGCTACCCTTGACCGTAGTAATTGGCGTGCGCAGTTCGTGTGCCGCGATGCTGAGAAACTCGTTCATACGTTTATGAACTTCTTGCTGGACCAGTTGGTCCACCTGCTCTTTTTGGGCTTGTGTCCATTCTGCCAGCAGGTGAGCACGTTCTAGCACAAGCGCCATCAGCCTGGCAATAGCGAAGGCAAAGTGTCTCTCATACTCGGTATAGTTGTGCTCTCGACCACCGTAGTCAAGCGAGAGTAGGCCGACAACATGGGCGTCGAGATACATCGGCGATAGTAGCCATGTATGAATATTATAGAGCCGATAGAAGTTTTGATTGCTGCGAAATGCTGGCTGGTTGCTATCGAGAACCAGCACTTCACCGTTGCGGATACGCTCTAGCAGATGCGGATCATGCAAGCGGTCAATCAGGTGCGTCCCCGGAACGCTTTTCCACCATCGTGCCTCTAGTTCAGGTGAGAGGCCAGTGAGCGCGAGCGGTTGCAGCTCTTCCGTTTCGGGATCGACAAGCATCACGCCGATCCGCTCACAGCTCAGTACGTCCTGGGTAAGCGTGAGTAGGCGTTGGATCGTCGCATCTGGCGTGGGTGTGGTGGGAGTTGGAGATGCTGAGATGGGCGCTTTATCCTGCTGTGTTGTTCTCTCCTGCGCAAGAGCTGTTTCCGGGCGCAGCAACTCCTCGCCTACTTCAATCAGAGTGTCCAGAAAGGCTTCAATGTGCTGATCTTTCTCGTGCTGCTCATCCTTATTTGGCATGCACTGATCTCCCTGGCGCAGTTGCTGTACAAGCGCGCTCTCCTCGCCAAACGCCTGAGAGAAGTGAGGATCAAGCGTCTCATCCTGCTCAGCGAGCAATTCAGCACAGGTGGTCGTCCAGTAATGGCAGGTGTGAATGTATGAGAGCAGCGCCAGGATGTACATATAGTATTCACCGAGCGTGCGCTGGAGCTGCTGCTGGCAGGGCTGAGCGTGCGCTTTCTTCATAAAGAAGTGAATGCTACAGGTGAACAGGGCCATTTCAAACGCGTGTTCTTGCGCAGGCCATTCGGAGGCGGCGTCTGGTTGGCCTTGCAGATGCTCTAGATGCTTTTCCACCACAGCCGTTTCTGTATGTGGCGCTTGCAACAGTTGTAGAATCTCTTCCTCCTGCATGCCTAATTTAGCTAATGTAATGCAATGGCTGCGTAGATCGTAAGGCATCTGGTGACAATAGGAGAGGTAGAGGAATACTTTCTCTTTGAAGAGAGCGGGGAGCGGATTTTGAATATAGCCTGTCTGCGTCTGTTGCCAGAGCTGCATCAGGACGAGCGGCGTCTGCTGTGCGAACGCGAGAAACGGAGGAATGAAGCCAAAGTGGGCCTGAATCTCCTGCAGAATACTCTCTGTCTTTACCATAGCCGTTTCCTGTTTTCCTTCTCGCGTCTCTATAATTGTGGGGTATCCACAAAGTTGTCAGGGTAGCGTTCCTTGACGCTATAAGCCAATCAGGTGCACACGTCATATGCCGGGTATTTCCCGAAGGCACAATACTGCTGCTCCGCAGAATGAAATGATTTGTTTACTAGAGATATACACGGGTGCAAATCGAGATACGACTCACGACATCCCAGGAGGGGGAGTGCACGAGTGGCGGATGAAAAGGGAGGTATGCATTGCACACAGATTCTGAAAAATTCTTGTATTTTGTCGGTCTCTCCAGTATACTTTTTTGTAGAGAGAACAGAAGTTCTTCTCGTTCCTCCCTGCGTTCTTACATTCTCCGCAAAAATGTTCTTGCTTCAACCTCTCCTCGCGCCTTTTTCAGAAAGGGAAACGACGATGCGCACATTGCCTCCTGTCCTTACCTCAGTGCTTAATAATACGACACGCACTCCACGCTGCATCTTGACGGTTGAGGATCGTGTTCTTCATTACGGTCTCTATCAGTCATTGAGCGGAGATGATGTGTTAAATGATGCCTGTCTGGCGAGTGATGCGAGTATTATTCGTGTGCAAATTCCGCATGGCAGTAGTGGTTTCAGCGCATCTTTTCAAGTACAACGGATTAGCGATCCGACGCAGACTGCGCAGTGGTCAAGCTGGAGCACATTGCCAGGCGCAGCAGGGGTGATCTACCAGAACGGTGGGTGCGCGGTGACAAATGCGGCAGGGGTGCTGCGAGCTTTTGCGCAACGCGGCACGGGAGGGAATAATCTGTGGACCTGGTCATCGACGGATAATGGGATTTCCTGGTCAGGTCCTGTTTCGGTGCTTTCTCCTCCTGGTGGGGCGTTGTTGGGCGGAATCGCGAGTGCGGGCAATAACGATGTCTTCTTCCTATATGATGTTGCAGGCGGCTTCGCGGTTGGCTACTCCTTCTATAGTGGAGGCTCCTGGTCTGCATTGGGAAGCTGGACGCTGCCTCCCCAACCATCGGGCGTTGGTTTAGCGGTGGCATGGAGCGGTGCGGTATATACCGTGATCTACTCAAATGCATACACTCTGGCTTCGTGTCTCTTTAATCCCACGACTGCCCTGTGGAGCGCCGGCCCTACGATTGCTCCTTCAACAAGTATCGCCATTACACGTAGCGCGCCCCGGCTCTCTCTGGCCGATGGAATTTACACGCTGACCTGTATCGAAGCCGACGCCGGCTTGCTCACCGGTACCGTGTATAACTATCCCCGGCTGCGCCAATCGAGAGATTTGGTACATTGGTCGGATGGCTTTATCGTGCATGATCTGAGCTGTCTGTATGGTGCGGTTGCCTTTAAATTGCCTGTGCCGAGTAGTGGGAGCGCGGGTCCGCGCTACTACCTGGCGACGCCATATGCTGTCTATAGTGCACGTGCATTTGAGGCAACGAATGCGACACAGTCGCTTGATCTCTCTGACGCGGTGCTCTCCTACAAACGAAGCGAGGAAGTTGGCAGGCCGGCTCGCCTGGAAGTCATGCTGGACAATGCTCAGGGAGTCTATAACACGCTGGTAAATCTCTCCTCTGGCTCTAACTTTCAGCCGCTTGAGATGAACGCCGCGCTGGTCTTGAGTGAGGGATATCTCACGAGCGCGCAGCCAGGAAGCAATGATGTCGTGAAAGTGGGCACATTCCACCTGGACACGCTCACGTTTGTGCGCGGCCCCCTGGAACATAGCCTGAGGCTGGAATGCCTGGATCTCTCGTGCAATCTGGATCGGCTGGCGCGTTACCAGAATAGCTATAGCAATCAGACGGTGGGATATCTGGTGAACGAAGTCTGCGCGCGTGCAGGTCTGCTCGCAGTTGCCGTACCCACAACTGCACAGACCAGCCAGGTAGTGCCCCTTTTTACGTTGCAGGCGGCGCAAAGCTATCGGCACGCGCTCGATGAACTGTGTGCGGTCTATGGTCTGGTCTACTTCCTGGATGAGGACGAAGTGATGCAGTTTCACGAACTAGCGACGAGTGATCTCTCGATCTGGAGCTATCAGCCGGAGGTTGAAGCTGTGCAATTTCGTAGTGTCATGCGCCGTGCGAATCATATTATCGTCAGTGGCAAGCCACCAGCGGGAGGGCCAGGTGGAGCGCTCACCATGGCTGAACTTTATGATGAGGCGCATCTCCGTCTGACAGGTACGGAGCAGCTCTTGCACGTTGTCGATCCAAAGTTGACGACCTCGGCACAGTGCGCTCAGAAGGCTACTTTCTTGCTCTCCCAAGAGCAGCGCAAACAGAGCGAACATACTGTTACCCTACCACTCAATCCAGCGCTGCAACTCTGCGATGGTATTACCTTGAGCGACAGCGTTGCTCCACAGGGAAGCGGGCAGACGCTAACCGGTCGCATTCGTGCAATTTCCGTCACCTATGACGCAAACGCTGCCTATGCTGGTATGCATCTTACGCTTGAAGGAATGTAATGTAGTCACCTCTTGAGAAAAGTCAGCGGTGAGCAAAAACGTGTGCTGAGAAGAAAGGTTGTTTCTTGTCTTAAGAGGACAAATTTCTATATAATGATTTATGTACATCTGGAAGCGCAATTCATGAACATTTTATACTTTGGGAACAGCATTTTGAGACAAACAAGCCTGTAGGTATCGTAGTGCGTGGGCAAAATATGTGTGGCTCATTCATCTGAAAAGGAAGAGGTTATTATGACACAAGACTCACCGCGCAACAACAGCTATATGTTCGATCCTGAAAGCCCTGAAGAACTGGCACGTTTGATTAGTTGGGATCGTGTGACGACGCAAAGCATGGGAGGTCCCTTAGTAGGGATCGAGAAACCGTCATCACTACAGAATATTCTTGATCTCGCGTGTGGACCTGGTGGATGGGTACTTGACGTTGCCTTTGCACTGCCTCAAGCAGAGGTAGCCGGTGTCGATATCAGTAAGATTATGGTGGATTACGCCAATACGCGAGCACAATCGCAACACCTGACCAACGCCTCCTTTGGTGTGATGGATATCACACAACCGCTGGATTTCGCAGATGCCTCCTTTGACCTGGTTAATGCGCGCTTTATTGCCACCGTTCTGCCAAATGCCAGGTGGGACTCTTTTCTCTCCGAGTGCACGCGTATTCTCCGTCCCGGTGGTACGCTACGCATTACAGAATTTGTTGAATACGCCACAACGAGTCCGAGTTATGCGCGGCTGAACAGTCTGCTGAATCAAGCTATGCAGCGAATTAACTACGGACTTTCACCGGATGAAGCATTCAACAAGGTGACGGTGGTTTTGCCGAAAATGTTGCGCGAGCGTAGTTATCAGAACGTCAGGCTCGCTGCATATGTACTAGAATTTTCTACTGGTACTGAAGCCTGGGACGACGGGTATCATAATTTAGAGGTGATCGGGCATGTAGCCGAGCCGCTTCTGACGAATCTGGGACTGATTACAGCCGAAGAGCTGCGGAAGTTGACTCAACAGATGGCGCTAGAAGCGCACGAAGAGAACTTCTGTGCAATGCAACACTTTATGACAATCTCAGGGAGGAAGTCTTGATTACTTCTGAGCTCTACGTTTCTGGAAACGAAAAGAGAAGGTAACAGAAGCCATCAGCCCGAGCTTATACCACAGGAGGCATGCTCATATTCCTCTCCGTCACCTTCTATAAGCCTATGATGCTGACAAAAGACTGAACGGGTAGGAATATGTAGCTTCTGTAGAAGACACACCTTTCTCGTATGTGCAATCTATCCCTCGTATGTGGAGTGGGAGAGCATCTGTGCTGTTCAGGATAGAGCAGTGTTGTGCACTTCAACCGCTAAATGAAAGATCGACCTGTATACCACAAGTGGTTACAGGTCGGAGTGTTTTGTGTGGAATGGGGAAGTGAGTGTGAAGTTACTCGATCGACTGGATCGTGTATTCTTTCACACCGCCGGGTGTGGAAACGATCACGAGGTCGCCGACTTTGTGGCCGAGCAGGGCGCGACCCACGGGAGATTCGTTGGAGATGTAACCAGCGCTGGGATTGGCTTCAAAGGCCCCAACCAGTTTATAGCGGTACTCGCGTCCCTCATCTGTCGTCAAGTGGACACAGCTACCGAGGGAAATGACCTCACTGACGTTTGACTCGATCAGCTTTGCCTTCGCGACCATTTGCTCCAATTCGTAGATGCGGCCTTCCAGGTGGGTATGTTGTGTTTTTGCCTCCTCATAGGCGGCATTGTCGATGAGGTCACCAGATTCCTTTGCATCATGCAGGTATTGTGCGACCTCGGCACGTTTCACAGTGCGCAAAAACTCAAGCTGACTCATGGCTTTCTGCAGCCCGTCATTAGTGAGGAATACTTCCTGTGACTCCATATTTTGTTCCTCTCATGTGTAAGATGGGGAAACCCTCCCCTTCTTCATCTCTCCAGCTATGTGCGGGGTATGGGGCCAGCGAACGAAGCTAGCCAACATCGCCCCAGGTAATACTGATGCGTTCACCTGAATGAGTGCGGAGCAACAGCTCTCCATGCTCATTCACATCCTCAGCAACCCCGCTGAGGAGCGTATCGCCTTGCCGTATAGAAACGGCTCGACCAAGTGTCGAAAGTTGACTGCACCATCTCTCTCGTACTTGTCGAGAGACAGAGGGAATGAAGGTGGAAGCGCGAGCTTCCTGTTGCAGCGCGAGATACATCTGCTCCACCTGCTGCAATAGATGAGCCAGGAAGAGTTCGCGGCTGACAGGCTGGCCGCACGCCTCCTCTAACGTCGTCGCTTTAACCATAAGCGCAGTGTTTGCGGAGGATGCTGGCGGCAGGCTCTGGGCCATGCTCTCGGCATACTGTGAAATAGAACCGTTTACGTTGACGCCAATACCTACAACGGCAAGTAGTCTCCCAGAAGGGTGTGTGCTGGTCTCGATCAAGATACCAGCGACCTTGCGATCCTCAATCAGCACATCGTTGGGCCATTTGATTGTTGCGACAACGCCACAAGAAGCGGCAATGGCTTCAACAACGGCGACAGAGGCAAGCATAACCAGGAAGTAGGGTGGGAAGAGTGGGTGGAGGAGAGTAGATGAAAGGGCATTAGAGCCAGCTCTATCTATCCAGCGTCTCCCCTGACGACCTTTACCTGCCACCTGGCTATCGGTCAGGACTACGATCCCTTCTTCTGACCCGTGTCGGGCCAGGTTCATTGCCAGAGTGTTGGTTGAGTCCACTTCTGGCACATAGACGATGCGACCTTCCATGCCGATCAATGTCGTACCCAGGAGTGCTTGTAGGTATGGTATATCTAACTGCCTGGAGGATGACAGCACGGCAGGCTGTGTTGTGTTCACGCTTTACTACATCTCTTTAATAAAAGAATAGACAGAAAATCCTATGGATAGGAGAGAAATTGAGCAAAAACTTTTAGAGATCCGTATTTGTAGTTACGTACACTCAGCCACCTCACCCTGCAATGAGAGAAAAGAGAGACATAGTGTGCAAGAGTAGAGTACGGTATTGAAAAGGAAATACTTAGAAAACGCACCAGGGCAAGGGCAGATCTAGTGTTGCCATTGCTCTGGTGCAACTGCACAGGCAGGTGTACAACGCACCGCCTACCAGTGTTGAATTCTACCCATCACCAGATTCCGAAGCTGGTGTGAGAAAGCTGACTAGAAGTCGGCTCCTCTCAACTGGAAGGTGTGGGATTGTTCAGCGCTGCCTGTGCAGCGACTAGGTTTATCCATCTACACACCACCTCCTTTCAATGTGCGTATTGTACCATCACAACTAAAGAGTTGTCAAGCTTTTTCTGAAAAGCTGGCTCTGTTCCAATTGGATTTGTTGAACGTGAATCTCTCCACGTTCCTGGAAAGATACCATATCCTGCGTATGCGACAGAGGTAAACAGGCCTAACGGGAGTAATTCCTGCACCTCGTGGATTGGTCAGGGAGGATTGATTTCAGGAAAGTTCCTTGTGATCCTGTTTCTCGTGCAGTATCATCGGTTGTATGCTCAGTCAGGAAGGCGTGTAGTGGGCTGGTAATCTCTTGCTCTTTTAGCGTTTTTCCTGTACTATGCGCTTAGTCTTTGTTGCCATTTTAAGTTCGGAGGGATTATTTTCATGTCTTTTGAGCGCACTAATCATCCCTATATTGTTCGTGATGCTGCCATTTATAGCGGGGAGCCGATTGTTGAAGGGACGCGCACGGCCGTGCGCCACATTATTCTGCTCTTTCAGGGTGGGCAGGACCCGGAGATGATAGCAGCGGATCAACGTTTGACACTGGCGCAAGTCTATGATGCGATCAGTTATTTTTATGATAATGAGGAGGAGATCAATAGTTACGTCCAGAATGAGCCATAGGTTTTCATGAGCAATTCCAAATTTTGAGATAGAAGTTATAAAGAGGGTCCAGAGGGAACAGCATTCTCTCTGGACTCTTTTCCATTAACGAGATGGTGTTTTAGATTTTGACCGGAAAATAGATGACAGTGGAGAATGTGATTACGTGGCGAGCAACGGACGCCCTCCTCATTCCATTTCCTTGGATAGTGCAAGAGTACTGCCAGCGCATCGTTTTTCTATATGGTTGCGTTTTATTATATGTATAGCAGATGGGTAGAGAGAAATGGGATAAGGATCTCCTATATATTCCCGGTAGAGAGCGATTGTAGCGGGCGCGTTGTGGTTGCGCTGTGGTGGAGGAAGGTGTGGTGGATTGGCATGGGAAACTTCTATGTGCTATACTCTAGTAAGTAGCAGAAAAGTAGGTAGTAAGGGAGGAGCTGATGGAGGACTGTTCTACTCGCACTCCGGTCATTGTTGTATCCATGTTCATCAACTTCACGTTCTAAGAGAAGCTTCTCTTAGTGTATCCTTTATGTTGGTAAGCATGGAATTTCTGTTTCTACCCGTTTGAAAGTGGTGTTGGTGTAGGGTGTTCTAGCGTAGACGAGAAGGAAGGAGGACTTTATATGCAGCAGCAACAGTATGCGGATTTGCTCATCGACGCCCTCCTGGATGAGGGGTTTACTGTTGTGGAGGCTCAACGTCTCATTCAACTCCAGCAGGAGTTTGAGGAGCGGAAGGCATCCGAGATAACGGATCATCATCGCTTTATACGTTGGCTTGTGGAGCATGGGCATTTGAGTGACTGGTAGGGGAGCAATGCGAGCAGTGGACAGGGGCATGTTTTTAGAGGGCTTGCACTGTACACAGTTCACCTTGTGGCGCTCTTCGTCGATGTTGTACAATAAAAGCATTGGAGCAGATAGGACGGCGTGGCACAGCTACGCCGTTCTTGCATTTCTCATTCCGCAGGGGGAGACCAGGCGTGCTGTCCCTCTGTGCAACTGCTTATCGGAAACCTGAGCGCGAAGCGCTGGCGGCGTCGGTTTCCGCATAAGATCTAAGGGAGGCCTCTATGAAAGCGGTTGTAATGGCCGGAGGGGAAGGATCGAGGCTGCGACCATTGACGATTCGACGACCCAAGCCGATGGTGCCTATTGCCGGGAAACCAGTAATGGAGCATATTCTGCACCTGTTGAAGCGTCATGGCATCACCGAGGTCGTCGTCACGGTTCAGTATCTTGCAAACAATATTGAAGATTACTTCGGGAATGGTTCACAGTTGGGCATGCACATTACGTATTCGCGCGAGGATGTGCCTTTGGGGACGGCAGGGAGTGTGAAGAATGCGGAAGACCAATTGACAGAGCCGTTTCTGGTCATTAGCGGTGATGCGCTCACAGATTACGATCTCAGTGACCTTATTCAGTATCATATCGAGAAGAAGTCGCTCGCAACGCTGCTGCTGGCACATGTACCTAATCCTCTAGAGTACGGAGTCATCATCACAAACGAAGATGGTCATATCAGCCAATTTCTGGAGAAGCCGAGTTGGGGAGAAGTCTTCAGCGATACCATCAATACAGGCATTTACGTGCTTGATCCGCAAATTTTTAGTTATTTCGAGAAGAACAAAACATTTGATTTTAGCCAGGAGCTCTTCCCCTACATGTTGAAAAAGGGAGATCCGATCTATGGATACGTAGCTCCACGTGGATACTGGTGTGACGTTGGGAATTTGAGCGAGTATATGCGTGCCAATGCAGATATTTTGCAAGGGTACGTCGAGCTGGCAATTCCCGCCAAAAATATTGGTGGAAGTATCTGGTGTGAGGAGGGGGTTGAGATTGACAGTGATGCGCAGCTCTACGGGCCGATCTACCTTGGGCGGGATAGCAAAGTGCGCTCTGGAGCGATTATCCACGGACCGAGCATGATAGGGAGTTATACGATAGTTGATGAGCGCGCGCAGGTTGATCGCAGCATTGTCTGGAACAACTCGTATGTCGGCGATCGTGCTGAACTGCGTGGAGCAATTGTCGGTTCTTCCTCCAATATTAAGAGTAAGGCGGTCATGTTCGAGGGGTCGGTAATCGGCGATAACTCGATCATTCAAGATGGTGCGATTATTCAGCCGAACGTCAAGATCTGGCCGGATAAGGAGATTGAGGCCGGCGCAGTCATCAACGCTAGCATTATCTGGGGATCGCAGGGGCGACGGGGTCTCTTCAGCCGCTTTGGTGTAACGGGGTTAGTGAACGTTGATCTAACGCCTGAGTTCGCGACGAAGCTGGGAGCTGCATATGGTGGCACGCTTCCGAAAGGTGCGAGTGTCTGTCTGAACCGTGACGTACATCGCACATCGCGTATGATCAAGCGTGGTATTAACGCCGGCATTCCCTCGGCGGGTATTAATGTGCTGGACATCAACCAGGTGCCGGTTCCTGTCATGCGCTACTTTATTCGCAATACGGATACACGTGGTGGTGTGCATGTGCGTGTCTCGCCCTATGACCAACGCGTTATTGACATCAAGATCTTCGACGCGAATGGTCTCGACATCAATAAAACGACGGAACGGAAGATTGAGAATTTGTACTTCCGTGAGGATTTTCGCCGTGTTTACCTGGATGATATTGGTGCAATAGACGTGTTGAGCGATGATGATGTGGTTGGTCGCTATCGAGAAGGATTTAATCGGGTCGTCGATTCAGAGGTAGTGCGTAAGCGCAAGTTCCAGCTTGTTATTGATTATGCCCATGGAAGCACTATCGAGATGCTGCCTGCGATCTTCAATGATCTGGGTTGTGAGGTAGTGGTGCTCAATTCGAGCACAGATGTGCCTACCGCGCGCACACGTGACGAACTGAACAAAGAGATGCAGCGGCTCGCCACAATCAGCTCAGCGCTCAACGCCGACATGGGGATTCGTATCGATCCGAGCGGTGAGCGTATCTCCGTTGTAGATGATCGTGGACGGATTCTGGATGGTATGAAGATGCTGGCAGTGATGACAAGCCTTTTCCTGCGCAAGCATCGCAATGGCGCAGTCGTGGCACCTGTAACGGCTCCCAGTGCTTTACAGCATATTGCTGAGCGCTATGATGGCACGATTCAGCAGACGAAGGTGATGCCGTATGCGCTGATGGCGGCGGCCGGCCGTGAGGGGGTAGTGCTGGTGGGTGATGGGAAAGGACAGTTTGTCTTTCCTGAACTGCACCCGGCCTTTGATGGACTGCTCGCGATTGCAAAACTGCTGGAGCTGCTGGCGACGTACGAGATGCGTCTTTCAGAGGTGGTGGATGATCTGCCAACCTACTATATGAGCAGTGCACGTGTAAGCTGTCCCTGGGAGCACAAGGGCAAGGTCATGCGCATTCTGAGCGAGCAATATCGTGAGCGGCGCAGTAAGCCAATTGATGGGATTAAGATCGACCTGGGCAAGGAATGGGTGCTGATACTGCCTGACGCGGACAGTCCCTTCTTCGATGTGTTTGCCGAGTCGATCTCTAGCGAGCAAGCCCAGGCACTGGCTGAGAAGTATGCACGTGTCGTGAGTGGCTTGCAGCAGTAGTGAGCCGTCAGGAGAGCGGCAGTTGCGTCTGGTCACCAGACTGCAATTGCCGCTGTTGCTATACCGTAAACGATGAAGAGTGCTCCGAAAGAGGTATACCAGGAGTCTTTCGGGGTAGCAGTTGCGAGAATGATCAGGATGGTAGCGCTGACGCCGAGTGTGCCTAGTTCTGCAAGGACGCGCACCCACCAGCGCAAGTAAGGATATTTGTGAAAATACAGAGAGAGGATAAGCGCTCCAGTGCCGAGTAGAATCTCGGCAAGCATCAAGACACCGCCGACATTCTGATTGATAGGCTCCAGGAAGGTAAAGGTGCCGAAAGCGACCCAGAGAACTCCCCAGATAAAAAAGAAACTTCCCGAAATTGCATCACCAACTGGACGTTTTCGCTCAAAGCGGCGAGAAGAAGGAAATGGGCCGTAGATCTGCATCTGTTGCACTGCTGCTGAGCCTGTCTGATGAGGATTCCACGGTTGATCAGGTGGAGGCGGTGGTGGTGTTTGTTCCTGGTATGAATAGGCTGTGGTGCGTGCTATAGGCGCAGTTTCTGCTAGCAATGAGCCGCAACGTTCGCAATAGGCACTGGAAGGTGAGTTATTACATTGGCATGTTGAACAGATTTTCATATAAATTTTTAATTACCTTCTACATAGATTTGGAATAATTCTTCGCTTCTATAGTAGCATACTTAAGGGTGAGAAGGAAGTTGTGAAGGGGTATGCGTCTCCTCCGGCGTCAACACGCATACTTTCAGTATAAGGGAGATGAGTCATCCCGAACGTTGATAGCGTTGGCGAATGTGAGAAAACCCCAACGCAGTTGGCGCAAGAGCATCTGCCGCCACTCCCCTGGATGATGAATCGGGTGCAGGGGGGTGAGCGGAGAGGATGCCGACAGAGCAACAGGTGCGTCCCTCTATTGGGTCAAGAGCGCACCTGCTTCAGCGTCGAGGAGAGTGGCGGCAGATGCTCTTGCGCTCGTTACGAACGACATCCTCTTCATGTCCCCTCGACTATCACGTTCGCCAACAGAATCTACCGGTGGGATACCTTATGCATTTAGACGTGTGAGAGGCGGGATGTACCTGGGATTTGAAGCTGTGTCTTTTGCATAAGCTGTATCTTACACGGCTTATGAGATAGAGCGGCTTTTATGCGTGAAATAGTGAGTTTGATCCCCTGTTCTATCGATATAGAGGGACGCCAGTGAAGAATGTGTGCGGCTGAAGTGTTGTCGAGGAGAGGCGTCTGTATGTGCGGTGTGTGGGTAAGGGGCGGTGAGAGGTAGAGCGGTTCCAGGGAAGTGCCTAGAGCGTGTGCAACCATGGCGTAGAGTTCGTTGAGAGAGCAGTTCTGTCCCGAACTGATGAAAAAGGTGTGATTATCGCCACGTTTCAGCATGCAGAAGTTCGCTTCTACAACATCGTCAATGAAAAGCACGTCTCTTTTCTCGTGGCCGGAACCACGAATGACAGGGCGCTGCTCTTGTAGAAGCATACAGATAAAATAGGGGATGGGATGAAGGGAATTGAGGGAAAGAAGCTCTTCGGCGTCGCCATAGACATCAGCATAGCGAAAGATTGTGTGCTGAAGCCCATATTGTTGCGTATAATAACGAATATACCACTCTCCTGCAACTGTGCTGATATCATGAGCTAAGATGGGCGCATGCGAACAAATCGCCTTTGAGGATTTCTGACCGTCTTCAAACCGCTCGCAGAGTGCATTTGCGCTCGAGGCGAAAAGAACCTTGCGCACGCCAGCCTGCACGCAGCTTTCCAGCACATTAAGTAGGCCGTGAATATGCATGTCTGCATCAGTCAGTGCATGGACGAGGAGTTCGTCTCGTTGTGGCTGTGCGACATGATGACTGAGAATTTCGGGGCGCTCAAGCTGTAAAATAGTGGAAAGTTTGGGGTCGCGAATATCCAGGGGATAGAAGCGAATGCGTGGGTCAAGCTCCTGTTGCGGATTTTTAACGAGACTATCTATTACGAGCACATCGTGCCCTGCATCCAGGTAGGCTTTACTGATATGTGAACGGATACAGCCTGATCCTCCCGTGATGGCTATTTTCATCTCTCCTCGCTCTCCTCAGGTGAATGTGGAAGGGAAAACGCTGACCGCATTGCTGTCTTCAGTGTTTCCCTTTTGTTGCTCAATACGATGAACCCATGCCGGGCGTGTTGTACAATGAGTCTGTGTATAGCTGCTGCTATCAGCATAGAGTGATTATTCAGTGGCTGGAAGGTTGCCGCTCAAGAGTGCATCCAGCGTTGAGCGTTTGACGCGATATGCCTGACGTTTACCACGATGAGGCAGGGTAATTGCCTCTAATGCTCCACTCTTGACCCAACGTCGTACGGTTGTATCATCGACGCGTAACCGCTTAGCAACTTCGCGGACAGTTAACAGTTCATCATTTTGCTCTTCTGCCATGACTGTATCTCCTGCACCTTTGTGCACTTGTTCTAAACGACAGTGATAATTGGGGAAGGAAGCTTCCAGTTCTGTAAAGGTTTTTCTAAGATCTTCTGCGAAAACGAACGCCGCTTCTCCTGGTAAGCACAAACGGATGCTCTTCGCAGAGCGAGCGTCGCTCAAGTTTGTGCAAGGAGGGGTTTGCGGCTCGCGCTCCGCACTCAGGTTTTTCGATAAGCACCAAATGAACACCTCTCTTTAGCATAGCAGTTCTCACAAGATTTAAAGAACAGAGCTTGCTCGTTCTTTAAGATAGATCATCGACTTGTCAGGTGTTTTTCAACAGTGGTGGCGATAAATCGCAACGGACGCGCTGGAATCGAGTCCTTATTTGACGAGCAATGAATTGCTGTGGATGTCTGTACGGATGTGTTGGTTGGGATGCTTGTATGAATGTGTTAAAGGGCATCATGAACGACGATAGACACGTGAGTGAGAGTGGACAGGCTTCGTAGAGCTAGTCAATGTTTGTGTACATTCTGCTGCGAACGTACTACAATAGGGTAGAAAGAGATCTGATTGTCCAATTGCTCGGTTAGAAGTAACCGGATAGAGATAGAGTAATCGGAAAAAGAGCGTAAAGAAAGAATGTAGAAGGGGAACTTCACCGTGACAGTTGATGCGAAACGGGAAAGACTTATTTTAATAGATGGGCATGCAATTATTCACCGCGCCTTTCATGCGGTGCCGGACCTTTCGACGAGTGCAGGAGAGCCAGTGAATGCGACGTTTGGCTTTACCTCGATGCTGATGAAGGCGCTGCTTGAAGAGAGGCCGGACTATATCGCGGTCACCTTTGACCGTCCGTCTCCGACCTTTCGCCATACAGAGTACACGCAGTACAAGGCACAGCGTCCAGCCCTACCCGACAATATGAAGCCACAGTTTGCGCGTATTCGCGAGATTGTGCAGGCGTTCGGCTTGCAGATCTATGAGAAGGATGGCTTTGAGGCTGATGATGTGCTGGGGACGCTCTCGGTGCAGGCGACAGAGCAGGGGGTGGACACGATTATTTACACCGGGGATATGGATACGCTGCAACTGGTGAACGAGCACGTGCTGGTCAAGGTTGCCAAGCGAGGTATCTCTGAAGTTACCGAGTATGACCCGGCTGAGGTGGAGGCGCGCTATGGCTTTGAGCCAAAGAAACTGCCAGACTTTAAGGGGCTGGTTGGCGATAAGTCTGACAATATTCCAGGTGTGCCGGGAATTGGCGAGAAGACCGGGAGCCGCTTGATTGCCGAGTATGGCAGCGTGGAGGGGGTGCTGGAGCATCTCGACGGACTCAAGCCAAAGGAGCAGAAACTGCTGCGCGAGGGGGCGGAGCAGGCAAAATTGAGCAAACACCTGGCAACCATTGTACTGGATGTTCCAGTACAGCTTGATCTTGCAGCGTGTCGCTTGACCCATATCAATAGTGAGAAGCTGCTGACATTGTTCCGCCAACTGGAGTTCCGCTCGCTTGTTGAGCGTGTGCGCACATTGATGCGGCAACTAGGGATTGGGGAAGCTGCCGGTGATGGTGATGGAACTCTTCAAGAAGAGGGGCAAGGGGGGACAGACACGGCGGAAGTGAGCACGAATGGTCACGCTGAGACTGCAACGGGACAGGAGAATCTTGTTTATGCGCCACCGATCGGGGTTGTTACCGTCGTGCCCCCGCCTTTGCCACCTGCTGAGGCTGCCTTGTATCCTATCCGTGGAGGTGGGGAGCGCAAGTCTTCCTCTCAGGCGCTCCAAAGCGCCGGAGGGCAGGATGCTGCTGTAGGAGAGGCTGTGGCTGGGGAGCAAGAGGAGGGTCCGCAGCAATTGAGCCTTTTTGAGGTCCCGACGGCTCACGCAGAGCACGTGCAACGCTTACGTTTACCCTCTGCGGTGGCTGATCGTCCAACGTTATTTGTTGAAGACCAGGAACGTGCAGCACAGACGACAAGCACGATGATAGTCAACACTGAAGAGAGCCTGCGTGTCTTGATCAAGAGCATGGAGGATGCCGGGCAGTTCGCGTTCGATACAGAGACATCCTCTGAGGAGCCGCGAAAAGCTGAATTGGTGGGTATGTCGTTTGCCATGGCTCCCGGAGAAGCCTACTACATCCCGGTGGGCCATACAACGACGCTTGATGGGCAGGAGCCGGAGACCCAACTGCCGCTCTCCCTGGCGCTGGAGCGCTTGAAACCTCTCTTCGCGAATGCTGCTGTCGCAAAGTATATGCACAATGCGAAGTATGACCTGGCGATGCTGGAGCGCTATGGTATAGCTGTGCAAGGGTTGGCCTTTGACACCATGCTTGGCGCGTATCTGCTTGATCCGGGAAGGCGCGGAGTCGGCTTAAAAGACCAGGTGTTCCAGCGGCTCGGAATCGTCATGACCTCGATAAATGAGCTGATCGGTTCGGGCAGTAAGATGATAAGCATGGCGCAGGTTGCGGTACGGCGCGCGGCCGACTATGCAGGCGCGGATGCAGATATGACGCTGCGCCTGGTCGGGCTGATGAAGAACGAGCTACAGCAGCATGTGTTGTGCGAGAAGTCAGAGCAGCAAGAAAAGTACACCTTGTTGGATCTCTACGAGCGCATAGAATTGCCACTGATTCCGGTGCTGATGAGGATGGAACTGTATGGGGTCGCGCTTGATGCCGATTTCTTGCGTGAGTTTGCGGTCAGGCTGGACGAGCAATTGCGAGAGCTGGAGCAAGGCGTGTATGACGCGGTGGGGCATCGCTTCAACATCAATTCTACCAAACAGCTTGCGGATGTCCTGTTCGTCGAGCTGAAGCTGCCAACGGGGAAGAAGACCAAGACCGGGTACTCGGTCAATGCTGATGTCATCGAGGGGCTACGAGGCAAGCATCCGGTCGTCGATTTCTTGCTGGAATATCGTCAGTTAAACAAGCTCAAGTCTACCTATGTTGATGGATTATTAGAGCTGATGGACCCGCGGACCGGGCGAGTGTACACCTCATTTAATCAGACCATCGCATCCAGTGGCAGGCTCTCGTCGAGCAATCCGAACCTGCAAAACATTCCCGTGCGTACAGAAGTGGGGCGACAGATTCGCCGCGCCTTTATCGCTGACCCAAGTTATACGCTGTTAACCGCCGATTACTCGCAGTTCGAGTTGCGCATCCTGGCGCACATCACCCACGAGCCACGGCTGGTTGAAGCGTTCGGCCTCAACGAGGATATTCACGCGATTACTGCCGCCTCGCTCTTCAATGTCGCGCCTGAGGGGGTGACAAAGGATCAGCGGCGGCTGGCGAAGACGGTCGTTTATGCGGTACTGTATGGACAATCTGCGTTTGGTCTCTCGCAAGTTACAGGGATGAGCAATGCCGAGTCTGCTGAGTTTATCAGGCGCTATCATGAGACGTTTCCACGTGTCAAGGGATATGTTGATGGGACGCTGCAGCAGGCGCGCACGCAGGGGTATGTCAATACACTGTACGGGCGCAAGCGCTTCTTCCCGGATATGCACGCGCTCTCCTACACTGAGCGGCAGGCGCTTGAGCGTGAGGCGATGAATATGCCGATTCAGGGGACGAACGCGGACCTGATCAAGATCGCCATGATCCAACTGCATCATGCCTTTGCGCAGAGAAAGATGAAGACGCGCATGCTGCTACAGGTGCACGATGAACTGGTCTTTGAGGTGCCGGTCGAGGAGCTAGAGGGTGCGCGGAAGCTGATTCGTGAGAAGATGGAGGGGGTGGCGAAGCTGGATGTGCCGATCAAGGTCGAGATGAAAACTGGGAAAAACTGGTATGCGGCGGAGCCTATGGAGTAGTATATAGTTGCAGTATCCTGAAAGCGGATCGAACAATCAGGAGTTTGAGCATCACACCAGTTCGCCTCCTGGCGAACTCAATGTATCTGAACATCCTAAAAAGTCAAGTGATTTTGCAATAAGTTGTAACTGCACATTGAAGTGCCAAGAAAGAGGCTAGAATGCAACTATCACATCTAGTTCAAAATTTGCCGCCGTACCATTTCGCGAATGCGAAGAAGAAGATCGCGGACCGTCAGGCGCAGGGTGTCGATGTCATCAATCTCTCGATGGGCGATCCCGATCTGCCTGCGCCACAGGCTGTACTCGAACGATTGAGCAGAGAGTTGCTGGTGACAGAGAATCAGCGCTATCCTGAATATCGTGGGATGCGCGTGCTGCATGAGGCAATTGCCCAGTGGTTCGAGCGACGTTTTAGCGTCCGTCTGATTCCTGAACAGGATATTTTGCCCTTGCTCGGCTCGAAGGAGGGGCTGGCGTATACCGCAGCGGCTGTATTGAATGCTGGTGACGTTGCGCTCGTGCCCGATCCGTACTATACCGTGTATGTCTCCGGTTGTACAAGCGTAGGAGCGAAGCCGTTTCTGATGCCGCTGCTGGATGAAAATGACTACCTGCCAGACCTGGAGCACATTCCACAGGATGTCCTGGCGAAGGCGCGCCTGCTCTGGCTCAACTATCCCAACAACCCTACAGCCGCGACGGCCGGGCGCGAGTTTTTTGAGCGCGCAGTCGCCTTTGCGCGTCAGCACAATCTGATTATCCTGCACGATATGGCGTATGCTGAAGTCTATTTTGAATCGTTTCGGCCAATCAGTATTTTGGAAATTCCTGGTGCGTACGATGTTGCAGTAGAGTTGCACTCATTGAGCAAGACGTATAACATGGCCGGTTTTCGTATCGGCATGCTGGTAGGAAACGCGCAGCTAGTGGATGCCGTTGGCCGTTTGAAGAGCAACATTGATAGTGGAATCTTTCGACCAATCCAGTATGCAGCGATTGAGGCTCTACATCTGCCGTCTTCATGGCTGGAGGAGCGTAACGCCATTTATAAGCGCCGCCGCGACGTACTGGTTGAGGGGTGTAATGGGCTTGGCCTGCATGCACGAAAACCGCTTGCGGGGCTCTACGTCTGGGCACGGGTGCCGGAGCGTTTCAGTTCACGCTCGTTTGCTGAATGGCTGTTTGAGGAGACTGGCGTCTTTGTCACGCCAGGCGTGAATTTTGGGCAGGCCGGTGAGGGCTATGTGCGCTTCTCTATTACCGCGCCTGAAGAGCGTTTGACCCTGGCACTCCAGCGGATGCAGACGGTACTACACGGGTAGTATGGGGAACTACTAGTATGGCATTAGAGAAAGATATCTACACACTGTATCCGGCTCTTGGGGAAAGTTGGAGGCTACAACTCGGTCGAGAGGTATGCGGTGATGTACAGGCAGGCTTGAATCGTGAATGGTTGGTAACGAATGGATTGGGCGGATCTGCCTCCGGCTCAATTGTGGGGGCAACGACGCGTTGTTATCATGGCTTGCTTGTTGCCGCGCTCCATCCTCCTGTTGAGCGTATGGTGCTGGTGACGAAGCTGGATGAAGAGGTTGTGCTGCCAGATGGACAGACGCTGCAACTGGGAGTGAATGAGTACCAGGATGGCACAATAGATCCACAAGGGTACAACTATCTGCAAAGCGTTGTGCTGGATGGGGACGTTCCCTGTTTCACCTATCGCTTGAGCGATGCGCTCTCTCTAGAGAAGCGCATCTGGATGGAGTATGGGCAAAACACGACATATGTACAATACACGCTGCATGGCTCTCTCTATAGAAACGACGTAGCGGAGCCGGCTGGAGAGACGAGAGCTGCACTGCAAGTAAAGCTTTTTCCTTTCTGTCTCGCGCGCGATTATCACAGCATAACACAGGCTACAGGGAGTTGGCAGTTTGGAATAAAGAACCTGGGTTCTGGTTGCCAGATTCTGGCAACAGAGAAGGCACCGGCCTATCAATTACTGGCAGACCCTACAGCATCTTTTCACCAGAGGGGGATGTGGTACTGGCATGTCTGGCATCGCCGTGACAACGAGCGCGGATTGGCGGCGAGCGAGGATGTCTATCAGCCCGGCTTCTTCGAGATTTGTCTTGCTCCAGGGATGCGCAAAACGCTGGTGCTCAGCGCCGAGCCTGAACTCGCTCCCGAATTTGGCCGCGCACAGCACGAAGAGGCCGTCGCGCAAGCACTGCAACGTCACCAGCGGCGCACTCAGCAACTCTTGTCCTCTGCGGATCATGCAACGTATGATCTCGCGGCGCACAACCCATTGCAGGCCCGGCTGGCGCTGGCGGCAGACCAGTTTATTGTTGTACGCCCTGACTACACGGTGGATGCGACCTCCGCTCAACCATTACAGTTCGCGCCTGAGCGGAAAACAATTATTGCAGGCTATCCATGGTTTACTGATTGGGGTCGGGATAGTATGATCTCCTTGCCTGGCCTGCTGCTCCATACCGGTCGCTACGGAGAGGCGCGCGGCTTACTCAAAGCCTTTGCCCGCTTCGAGCACAATGGCCTCATTCCCAATCGTTTCCCTGATGGCGGAGAGCCGCCAGTATACAACACTGCTGATGCCACATTGTGGATGTTTCACGCAATTGATCGCTATCTGATCGCTACAAATGACTGGTCGCTGCTGAAAGAGCTTTTTTCCACATTGCATGGTATTATCCAATGTCATGTACAGGGGACCGATTTTGGTATCTGTGCCGATGCAGATGATGGGCTGCTGAGAGCGGGTGCAGCAGATGTGCAACTGACGTGGATGGATGCCAGAGTAGGGGATTGGATCGTCACACCCCGGCGTGGGAAGCCTGTCGAAGTCAACGCCCTCTGGTACAATGCCTTGCGCTTAATGGAAGCCTGGGCAGTCCATCTTTCAATCGACGCCACTTCATATAGTCAGTTGAGAAGTCGTGTGCAGCAGCATTTTGCGGAGCGTTTCTGGTACGACGAGGGTGGATATCTCTATGACGTGGTTGATAGTGATGGCGTGTCGGGGAGGAATGACTCCTCTTTGCGTCCAAACCAGCTTCTTGCCGCTTCGCTGACCTCTGACCTGCTCTCAGAAAGCCAGATTGCGCGCATCCTCAAGGTTGTGACCGGGCATCTGCTGACACCGGCTGGTTTGCGTTCACTGAGTCCGCAAGATCCGCACTATCACAGCCATTTTGAGGGAGACCAGAAGCAGCGTGATGGAGCGTATCATCAGGGGGTAGTCTGGCAGTGGCTGATTGGTCCATACATTGATGTGCACCTGCGTGTCTACAATGATCGTGATGCGCTGCTGCCGCTCTTGCTCCCGCTGGTGAAGCAGCTCTGGAGTGATTGCCTGGGCACCATCAGCGAAGTAGCAGAGCCAGAGGCTCCATATACGCCTGGTGGCTGTTTCGCCCAGGCGTGGAGCGTGGCCGAGTTGTTGCGGTGTTGGTTGCTGGTCTCGCAGTAGAGGTGCCACTCTATCGTGCTATCGCAATAGCTGTCTTAAAAATTCTCTTCTGTGTTACTCAGCAGGTTGTAAATCCCAGAATTATTACCATCAGGACCACTTTGTGTGTCGAGCGATTTGTCAGGAGTTGTCGGGGCAGACCGTGAGCTTGAAGGAAATTGAGAAGGCAAGATCGCTTCGTCGCAAACAAGTCCGAGATGGACTCTCGACACGAGACGCGATCGTGGATCAGTATGTGCATATTCATCATGAGTCTTCCCCTCTCTGGAGAAGCGGTGGAGCCATCGCGTCAAGGCGTATTCCGACGACTTCACGAACAAGGAAGCGGTTGCCGCGATCATGCGTATTACCAAAGGCAACCTTCGCTTGATAGAACGTCTCATGATGCAGGTGGAGCATATCTTAGTTGCCAACCAGCTCCAGGTGGTCACAAAAGAGGTGGTTGAGACAGCACGCCAGAATCTTATTATCGGACCAGGATGAGCAGAGCTTTCTTGATGGGTTGTCTCAAAAGCCTTGGTTTCTTGCTCCCTTCTGATGAAATTCCAGAGGAAAACGTGAAGCAGTTGACTCAAGATCAATGGAAGCGAGAATCGATTGAGAAATGCTCAATCAGAGAAAAATGAATGTGAAAGCAGAGCACTCTTGTCACTTTTCAGGGATGTCGTTGTTCAGGAAAAGTCTGTGTTGCAAGAAGATTTCCAGAGTGGTCATAGAGCTGCACCTGAAGAGGCATTCGCACCTGCTGATTGGTCACAAACAGAACCAGGTGCTCCCGGACGATATCCTCTACTATAGTCCCATTTGCAGCAGTCAGACGCACTCGTTCCACAGCAAGGTGATGATCTGTAACGAGGCCACCCGCCCAAAAATCGTCTTCTCTTCCCCCCCCCATTAAGTTGACCCAAGAACGACTTCGTAGAGGAGAAGCTCTCACTTCACCCGCTGATCTTACGCTCCAATTCCCTTGCTCATCTTGGACGACGAAGCAGAGCCAGCGCTCTTGTTGTCCCGTTTCATTCTCAAAAGTCACCTCGTGAACCTGACGGTAGGGAAGGCGACGCCCCTGCAAAAAGCGTAGCGTTGCTGTTCTCTTGAGAACATCTGGCTTGGGAAGCTGAATCCCAGAAAAGGGAGACGGATTGGGTTCAATACCGCTCACATACTCACGAATAGCCTCCTCTGGAGTGTATGTACGCATAGCGCTTCTCCTGTGCTCTCTTAATGGATTATAAGAAGAAACGCGTCAGTTTGCTTCTTAGTTGAACTCGTTTCTTCTCTCTGGCTTTTTAGTTCAAAACATGTATCACTCTATAAAATCTGATTCCTAAGGCACTGTTACCTCTGGACTACTAAGAGCGTTTGCAATGGCTGTGTTATCATTATAATGGGTCGTTACTGACAAAAACGTATGATACACACCATTCCCGTTTTGATAATTAACACCGTAAAAATGGACGTTGTTGGCAGCATTTCGAGCATAACTCGTGCAATCTTGCGTTCCTGTATCTGTAATAATATCACCGCTAGAGTTATCAATCAAAGAGATGGTGTACTCACAATCGCGAATTCCACTATGACCAGGACGAATCCGAAAAGTGATATAGGCATCAGGTCGAAGGCGTCCATTGCTATAACCTAAGCAAGAACCTATCTGTAATTCGTAAACGCTGGTATTATCAGTAATACAACCCATGCCTGAAGCTTGAGGGAATTTTGCTGTCGTAGAAGCGGCGTGAGCAGCATGTGACATCGCTAATGAACTCGTAAAAAGCGCTATGCTTAGTAGAACAACGATCCTCAGAAAATAACAAAACCTTTTCATCTCGTTCCTTTCTCCTAACGGAAAGGCCGCCAAGTGGTAGAGGAAAAGCACATGGTGGCGAACTACGATGCCCTGTTAAAGCATTCTAAACTCGACCAAGGCATCCCGTTTTTAAGAAGAGTTCTTAGGACTCTTCTCCGTTTCCAAGTCGGCACGTTTGTCCTCTAAAGCCTTATCCTTGAACGAGCATATGCACCGACAAACGCCAACTCTACCTTTCATGCCATAGGTGTGGTGCTACTCTATTGGCGGAGAGGAATCCCCCTCCAGCGTCTGCTGACTCTGTTTTCCTCTATAAACTCTTGCAGCAAGAACGGTTCAAACAGATGAGAGAGGAAAGTGCCAAATCTCTAAAAGCCAGCACATGGATGCACCTGGCTCTACATCTTGGTTCAGAGGGGAAGTAGCACCTCCTTTTTTGAAAGTCTCTTGTCCCTCTTCCCTGTACTTAGGATACTTGCCGTGATGCTTCTCTACCAGGTCAAAGCGTGATCTCTTCTTGAACAAACACTTGACCTGCTGTAAACAGTTGCCTCTCCCTTACCAAAGACTAGACATGCTCTTCCCAATTTGCGTGTAATAAAGGGTAGTACTTGTTCTATTTCTTTCAAAGCCAGAACCGAGGTTACGCCTAGTCCCTTATTAACTCCGGAAGAACACACTGTTTGTCAAAGAGCATGTGAAAGCCAGGTGCATCATTATGGAACGAGGAGAATGGTTGCGTCATGAGCGAGGATACCGCCACTTGTCTCAGGCAGATCTTGCCACAGCTCTGGGCATTTCTATCCAAACCGTGAGTCGTTGGGAACGTGAGAAGGCGTTTCCTCAAGCGCATTACCGGCTCCAGCTGAGTCAATTTTTGGGGATTGCTCCTCAAGAGTTGTTTGGGAATCTTTCTGCCCAAGAGCAGGACCCCTCCCCACCTCTCTCTCTTGATCTCTGGAATGTTCCTCATCAGCGGAATATGTACTTTACCGATAGAGATGAGAACTTGCTGCAGCTTCATACCTGGTTGTACGCATTAGGGAAGCATACGATCAGGCAGCCAGTCGCTATCTGTGGAATCCCAGGGGTGGGAAAAACACAATTAGCTCTGGAATATGTCTCGCGCTTTCACACGGCCTATGAGGCTGTGTTCTGGGTCTACGCACAGACTCAGGAGAGCATATACTCCGATGTACTCAAAATCGCTCAGATGCTGCACCTCAGAGAAAAGGCCGAGCAGGATGAGAAGCCGCTGGTAGAAAAGGTTTTCTCCTGGCTCCAGACTCATAGCCGCTGGTTACTTGTCTTCGATCAGCTCGAGGATCTTGCCTTGCTCGATCACCTGAAACTACCTAGAGAAAAAGGGTCTCTGCTGTTGACAACGCGCTCTCAATTTACAGGAACCACAGCCCTCACTCTTTCACTGCAGCCCTTCTCAGAAGGAAGTGCAGACCTCTTCCTTTTGCGTCGAAGTAAAGTGCTTTCCTTGGACCACTCGCTCAAAGAAGCGTCAGAGCTGGATAGAATGTACGCCAGGAGAATTGTGCAACTGCTAGGAGGTTTGCCATTAGCGCTGGATCAAGCTGGAGCCTACATTGAAGAAACCGGATGTACGCTGGTCATGTATCTGGAGCAGTATAGCCAATGCCGGAAGCAGTTGTTGCAGCGACGGGGCCGCATCGAGAGTGCAGAACACCCGGCTTCGTTCGTCACGACACTGCTGCTAGTCTTTCAACAGCTAGAGCATCTCCATCCTCTGGCAGCTTCCACCCTGCAGCTCTGTGCCTTTTTCGATGCTACTGAGATTCCCGAAGAACTCCTGCTGGCTGCGCTCCCTTTCCTGACGGGAACTGCGCTCTCACCAGTCGAGCAGGCTCAACAACTTGAGGAGGTAGTTGTCACCTTGCGCAGTCTCTCACTGATCTGTCGGCATACGCAAACGCGCTCCTTCTACATCCATCCGCTGATCAAAGTAGTGCTTAGGGAGAACCTCGATCCAGGATCTGTCGAACTGTGGATTGAACGAAGTATTCGAACTCTGAATGCTGTCTTTCCCGAAGAAACGTCCTGGCCCCTCTCTGAACGCTATCTTCCCCATGTTCAAGTTTGTCAGCACTTGCTTGAACACAGCAATCTCTCGTTCCCAGAAGCAGTGCAGATACTGCACAAGGCTGCAGCATTTCTGCTGAGCCGGGGCTGAGATACTGAAGCGGAAGAGTTTTTCGTGCGTGCTCTCGCGATGCAAGGAGTGCTCTCCAATCCTCATTCGCCCGAAGCAGTTAAGATTCGCCAAGATCTTGATGAGCTGCGCTTTCAAGCAAAGCAAGAAAAAAATGCCTAAGCTTCACGCAGGTTGTCTTAAAATCGTCCGTTTTCTGAGGCAAATGACCCTGTTTTTCTAGGTTGCGCTGCGTTGCCTTCCCATGGACGAATCTTCCCCTTGACAATTCTCAAAACTCATCTCATAATCAAATTCTCAAAAGGTCAGGCGCTTGACGGGAATACTGAGGCAAACTGAACTTTGACAGAGCAGTACGATGTAACAGTGGTTTGATCTGATCGATCCAATAAAGTTCTATATCAAAAGTTAATGAAGGTGTGGATGCCACACAGTACTGATTGTTTCCTAGAGGTGTAACAAGAGACGTTTCTTACGATCTCTGTTCTAAATATATCCATACTTTCTGAGTCTCTTTGTACATAAAATAGCACGTCGAAGTGTTACTCTTGTACGAGTTGATAAGTCTCCTCAAGATTGTCCTCCAAGTAATCCATCCCATGTACCTTAATGATCACCTGCCCGGCAACACGCTGTTTAATCGCCTCAGCTAGTGATACGCCAGAACTGAGGCCAGAGAACGTACCCATAACGACAGGAAGCTTCTCTCGTGATTTAGTGATAATAAAGGCTGGGCCAGGCTGAAAGTTACCTCGGATTAGAAAGTAATAAAACGCAATTAACTCAGGTCGTGTTTTGTTTCGCAGATGATATTTGATCTCTGCAACAGCTCTATAACCAGATTCCTCAAAATGCTCTAATATGTTACTCACTAAATAGATCTCCTTTTTCACTTTTTGGAAGTAGCATTGCTGAAGCAATTGATTCCTGCACCTGATAGCATCATACAGTTTATCCTAATTATCCTTCGCTTCCTTTAGCATTCTACGGTATATCTGAATATTATTTTGCAGTGCGCTTTTCTGATCGTCAGGCATGTTCAGATGCATTTTTTCGTTGTCATTCAAGACTTGTGTTTCTACTTCGATCTCATCGTTGTTGCACCCGTATCGAGGACAGTGAGGAAGGTGTGAAGCGCATTATAATGGTCTTCAAGCGTCTAATGCCAGGAGGTCATATGTTGATGAAACGTATTTCCTCCATGAATCAAATTGGTGGCAGGCATGAAAATGTGTTGCTGAATCTGTCCCTGATGATTCTGCCAGGCATCTGTAAGAGCGTTGCGCTGCATACTGGCGGTAGATTGGAGAGTATCAAGCGGACAGTATAGTATATCATCATGTGTCACAGCTCTGTATTCCCCATTCTTAGAGATACATTGTGTATATGATAGGAAAGAGTACATAAGGAGTATACTCTAGAGTTTGTTATCTGTCAAACAATGAAACGGGAGAACGAGCCGAAGTGTTGTTCACTTTGTATCAAGTGAAGGGGTATTGAGAGGGAAACAGGAGGAACTACAAGTTTACTACCAGGATGATCATCACGATCGTTAAATTATGCAAAGAGGGCCTGCGTGTCACTGACACACAGGCCCTCTTTCGAGATGGCTTAAATCTCATTTCAGACCTGGAGAGGTGAAGAGGAATTGGAGTCCACCTCTATGGAATTGTCCTCCGTTGTCTGTGATTGGTCTGAGGAGTGTGCAAGTGCTAGTTCCGCCAGACGGCGGGGACGCCAGACGCGGATGTATTCGGCCAGGAAGTAGGAGCCAACAACGAAGAGTGCGGCAAGAGCCTGACCGACCAGTCCCTCAATGTTGGGGAAGACAGCGAACCAGACGCCCATCCAGGCAGGAATCGGCAGATTGACGACCGTCGTCGAGAGCCAGCCTGCCTGTTGCATCTCTTGAATGCTCTCGCCGACCATGACGACCAGCACGATGCCGAGCATAACACCAGTGAGGACGAGCATTTTCTTGTAGGGCAGCTTGTGATGTGCCACGAATGTGATGGCTCCAACAATGGATGTGAAGAAGAGACCAATTGCAACGCCCTGGAGTACAGTCAAGGAGCCGACTTGCAGGCGCAGATTTTGCAGGAAGAGTACGACCTCAAACCCTTCGCGATACATAGCAGAAAATCCAAGCATTGCTAGACCAAGTGTCGTACCGGAATGGTCTATCTGCGCGTTTTTCATCAGTTCGCGGCGGCGCTTGTTGTGCAGCGAGATCCAGCCAGTCCAGTAGATTTTGTGGAAAAACCAGTTCATAATCACCAGCAGAACAAGGATAGCCAGCAGACCGGTCGCGGCCTGGATGTTCAAGGCTGGAGCATTAATCCTATCGATAATGGCAATCGCAACGAACCATGTTGCGATTGTTGCCAGGAAGCCCAGGCCTGAGCCTGCCGTGATTGGTTTACGGTATGACTGATTTGTTTTCATCAGGCTGGCAGTGATTGCGGACAACACGAGAATCGCCTCAAGTCCCTCGCGAAAGACAAGAATGGCTGTGTTAAGAATGACCGCATTGTGATCAAGATGGGCAGCGGTTGGATCTGGTGCGCCGGACGAGGTGATACCCTGCCATACCAGCACACCTGCTACAAGCAGTCCTGATAATAGCAACAAAGTCCGAAAAAGCATGCGCCAGGGATGCTTCGTAGTGCCTGTACTTAAAGGTTTACTCAACATTCTATCTTCTCCAGTTGTTGATCAGCGTGTATAGTTCTGCAAGACGGCTCTTGTACTCGAAATAATTGCTTTATTGTGTAGCATTATTAGCTGTATTGCCCGCTACATATCTTCTTAAGCCTCATACCTTCTCTTTTCTAAATATTAGGGCGTGCTAATACCCTAGTTCATTACTAGGATATTAGCACGCCCTAATAGATAAAGTCAAGAGTCGAGAGGTCTTAAATCAGCAATAAAAGAGAAGGTCTGTTCATGAGCTAAAATGAATGAATAAGCGCACGTGGGAAAGCTCTTGGGGATCAGGTTTATTTCACTGGACGCAGGCGATAATTGCACTCATATTGCCGGTATTACCGGCTTCGTTTGCCTCTTCAATCAGAATGTGCGCCAGCTTTTGTGGATCTCCTCCCAGCGCGAGGATTTCCTGGATACGTTCGTCACGCAGTTGGTGCCAGAGTCCGTTGGTACAGAGCAGGACCAGGTCGTCGATCTCGACATCCTGCTGAAATAGGTCAATGGTGACGTGATATTCTGGCCCAAGGTAAGAGTTCGCCGATGTTTTATCTTGTTGCAACTCTTTATTACTGTGCATCGGTATAGAGGGAAGGGGCACAAGGATATCGTTCGTAATGAGGTGTAGTCCCTTTTGTGCGTTGTAGAGGTAGGCTCTACTGTCGCCAACATCTGCGACGTAGAGGCGGCGTTTGTAGAGGAGCGCGGCTGTCAGCGTGCTCGCCATCGTGGTTTCATAGTCGGCATTGCAATGATAGACCACCTGGTTTGCCTGGCGCACTGCGTCTCTCATCCATTCGACGAGCACCTTCTCGATTGGCTGTTTGATCGGTCGCATTCCAGTTGAAAGATGTGGTTTGCCGGGTGTGCCCTCGACGTTTTGAGACGAGGTTGTAAGCAGTGGCAGTAAGACATCTGCGATAGTTTCAACGGCGAGCCGGCTGGCCTCATGTCCTCCTGCACCTTTTCCCTGGGGTCCGCGTAGGCCATCAGCGACAGCGATCAGGCTAAATGGCCGTGGTGGAGGTGGCAGGTTAATGCAGAGTCCCTGCAGGACCAGGAGCATGTCTTCGTTTTCCTTTGCCTGTTTGCCAGTATCGCTGACGTATCCGACCTGGCAGACATCGTTAACAAGCGGGGAGGTGACATCTAAAGTGCGCCCGCAGTGGCGGCAGAAGTGCGAAGTGCTACGATTCTCGCGTCCACACAAACCACAAGGATTCTCTGGAATGATGGCACGCACGATAATGTTAGCGCTGTTGGTTGCGACTATTGACGCAGCAATCGTAGGGGCAGACCAGAAATTATCTTCTTTCTGCTCAAGTGCAGCGTTTAGCGCATCGACGAATGCACGAGCGGTAGGATAACGTTTCCCTGGATCGGTCTCCATCGCGCGAAAGATAACCTGATCAACAGCAGGTGGTAGAGCTAGATTGAGCGAGCTAGGTGCTGGCAGTTCTGCCGCGCGACTGCGCACAACAGCTTGAAAAGGAAGCAGTCCAGTGAACATCTGATACGCGACAATACCCATTGAGTAGATATCGCTGGCTGGCTCAGACTTGCCATGCTCTTGCTCAGGAGCGATATAATGTTCAGTGCCAAGCGTTAAGCCTCGTTGTGTTATAGATTGCTCCTGCTGCACCGCACGCGAGATGCCAAAATCGGTCACAACCAGGCGTCCATCGTTCTGGTGAATCAGCAGATTTGACGGTTTGATATCGCGATGCACAATCTGCTGAGGATGATTGTGAATGGCATCAATAGCATCAGCCAGGTCGTGAAGGTAGGCCTGTACCTGTGGGACAGGTAAGGGGCGTTCCGACTTCAGAAGCTCTTTGAGTGTGCCGCCAGTGACCAGGGGCATAGCCAGGTAGAGGAGTTTGCCATCCTGCCCGAAGTTGAGCACCGGGACGATATTTTTATGCTTTAGTTGGTGCGCGTAACGTGCCTCACGGCGAAAGCGTTCAACGGCAATTGCCTCGTCCATCGCGTTATTGGCGAGACTGAGCACTTTGAGCGCAACCTGCTCCATCTCAAACGTATCGCTGACGCGATAAACCACCCCCATACCACCTATACCGATCAATGTTTCGATGCGGTAACGTCCGGCGACAACCGCTTCGGGTAGCAGGCAGAGGCAAAATGGATTGGTGCATTGTGTTGTGCCAGGTGGATAGTCCATCTGGCAACGCGGATTTGGGCAGCGTGGCATAGCTTTTCTCTTAGATCTTATACGAAAACTAACGTCGCTAATACATTTCACATAGCTTGAATGATAGCCGCTTCCTACGCGCCGTTCGATTCTGCTTTCTTTGGACGGTTGCTTAGCGGTCCTAAGTGAATTGTATTGGCTCTCGATCTAGCGTTATGCGCTCACGTTTCCGAAAAGCAATTAACACTTCTTTTAGAAACGTACAGCGTCGGATAAAAACATAGTATACAATACCTTTCCGTACTTCTTGTATGGTTAGTTTAGGGGAACTGTGGCGTGCTGTCAATGCGCTGCTTTTGAGCAGAGTGTGCTGTGACGTTGTCGGCTTATGACAACAGCGCTATAATCTGTGTACAATTTATTGACCTGCGTGAGAAAATGCAGTAGACTTCTCCCGTTGAAAATGCTGAAGAAGATGTCTGTAATCTGGATGCAGGCGTTTTTGTAATGAATTGTGCGAAGAAACCGCAATAATAAGTGTAATCAAAGGATAAAACGGTAATATGTTACAAACGTTGCCCCTGGTGCTGTTTATCGTGATGGCCGAGGTGTCGGTTGGAGCGGTTGGAGTGCTGGTCTTTCTCGACTGGCGTAACGAGGTGAAGCGCGGCTTTTTGACTTCGTATGCCTTTATCTATCTCGTGCTGGCGGGTCTGACTTACTGGTTCCAGCAATACTTCGCGACTCCAGATCTGCTGAATAGCTATACAGTGCTGGATAAGGGCTGGACGAGCACGCTCTCGCTGCCCCTGCTGCTCTTCTTCCTACTACTGATCCCATACGGATTTTTCCTGTTGCTGGACAAGACAGCGGGGGTAGATGAGCCGGAGGGAGAAGACCTCTCCGACAAAGAGGAGCGTGGAGCGGTTGTGCCGCAGCGCCGTTCGTCGCGTGTGCGTATCCTGCGCCTGCTCAGTGGTGGTGCGACGGTGCTGGCAGGATTGATAACGCTATTTGTGATCGCCATGATCTTTCGCCCGTTAGGTGGAAATGGGATAGGTGGCGTCTTCACGATTGCCAGCTTCTTCGCGGCGGCCTTTGCGCTGGGAGGTGTGATGACAGCGATGTGGCTTGGGCATTGGTATCTTGTCACACCGGCCCTTTCGGAGCGTCCACTCCAGTTTTCGACAACGGTAGTCCTGGTCGCGGTGCTTGCGCAAGTAATCTTCGCGCTCGCCGCTGGCCCAACGCTCCTCTTTGGTGGTACTCAAGCCGCACACTCATCACGTCCCGCCGTAGTCGCAACGCCCACGCCAGCCTCACCACCGGCAACTGATGGTTCAGTGAAGCCTGTAGGAACGGTGCAAGTTGCGCCTCTGAGTGTGGATGCGATTGGCTGGATTCGCATCCTGGTCGGTTTTGTCATGCCCCTGGTCCTGGGTGGTCTGGCCTGGAAGCTCGTGCATGATCGCTCATTTCAATCCGCGACGGGAATGCTCTACCTCATCGTTGTGTGTGCCCTGGCAGGGGAAGCGATGGCGCGCGGGTTGTTCCTGGTGCATTTGTAAGCCTTCGGGCGCTCTGTGCGGGTGGAGGCGCAGAGACAGGAACCGAACGTGGGAGAACGGTTTGAGAGGGTCAGGTCACTATCCATTCTCCCTATAGTAACGGTTCGGCTTTCTTTTTACGCTTGCTCTGAGCTTAGTTGCCGGGCTTTTTCGCGCTCTTTGAGGGTGCGGCGTAGGATCTTGCCAGAGGCGGTTTTGGGGATGGCCTCAAGCAGTTCAATCATGTGCATACGTTTGTAACCGGCTAGCTTGCCGTTGGCGAAGGTGAGGAGTTCCTCCACGGTAGCTTGCTGGTCCTTGCGCAGTACCACGAAGCCTTTGATCAGTTCGCCTGCCTCTTCGTCAGGGACGCCGATCACCGCCGATTCTCCGACGGCTGGATGCTCAAGGAGCAGGGCTTCTAGCTCAGCGGGGGCGATACCGAAGCCTTTGTACTTGATCATCTCTTTTTTGCGCTCGATGATATAGGTATAGCCATCGGCATCGACGTGCCCGATATCACCAGTGTGCAACCAGCCGTCGCGTAACGCGTTCACCGTCTCCTCAGGGGCTTTCCAGTAACCCTTCATCACCTGTGGGCCGCGAATCAGAATCTCGCCATCCTCGCCGACTGGCATCTCCCGTGTGCCGGTCTCCATATCGACGATGCGCTGCTCTGTGTTGTGGATGGGCAGGCCGATACTAGTGAGGCGCACGAATTTAGGATGCTTTGGCTGTGTGTGTGTAAGAGGTGAGGCTTCTGTGAGACCATAGCCCTGTATCACCCGGGCCGATATTTTCTCCTGTAACCTGCGTGCAGGATCAGGGGCAAGTGGAGCAGCTCCTGAGAAGACATACTTCACGCTCTTCATCTTGCCGAGGTCAACGGGTGCGTTTGCTAGCGCCAGAACAACGGGTGGGACGGCGAAGTAGTAGGTTACATTGTGCTGTGCGCACAGTTCCAATGAATCCAGCAGGTCGAAGCGTTCCATAATGACTTGAGTGCCACCGCATGCCAGGAAGCTGCCCGTCAGCATAGCTCCGTAGATATGGTAGAACGGCAGGAAGAGCAGGGCAACATCAGTGATGTCGGTGCTGAGCGCTATGTTGAGTTGCAGGTTGTTGGACGTGAGGTTGCGATGGGTGAGCATCGTTCCCTTGGGCAGGCCGGTGGTGCCAGAGGAGTAGGGGAGAGCGAGCAAGTCGTCGCCGCGAATATCGGCGGGATGCAGCAGTTGCGGTACTGAGCGACGGAGCAGGACGCCGAAAGGAATTGCTTCTGGTAACTCTTCGGGCGCTGTAGTTCCTGTCACAATGATATGCTGCAGGTTTGGAAACTGTTGCTGTGCTCGTGCTCCAATAAAGATTGGCACCAGCTCTCGCTGGATGAGCAGTGCCTTTGCCTCTGAATCCTCCAGTTGGTAGCTTACCTCGCGCTCTTTGTACGCTGGATTCATCGGGCTAACCACCACACCGATAGAGGCGGCTGCGATAAAGGTAATCGTGTATTCGGGTCGGTTGGTTGTGTAGATACAGAGATGATCACCTTTGCGCAATCCCAGATCGTACAGGCCATTTGCAATGCTGTTGACCATCGAGACGACTTCGCGATAGGTTAGAAAGAGATCATGGAAGATGATAGCTGTACGCTCAGGGTTGCGCTCGGCGGCTCGGCGGAGCAGGTGATCATAGGGAATATCGGGGAAATCTACAGGGGGCCGAAACAGCTCAGGAGCGAACATTTTTTCAGACATGCCAGGAGTCCTTTCTGCTGCAACTCGACGATGAGTACCTGGAAGAGCGTCCGTTGTTTCTCTTTGCGCAAGAGACACTCTTCGCAGGAATGGGAATGTATACAGGACGGGACGCGGGCCACGAAAGGGTATGATCTGCCCGATCAGAGCTTTCCCATTCTCGGTTGTGCTCTTGTTTCTGCGTCGTTCGCAAAGTTTTTGAAGATGGCCTGTTTACAAGCTAAGACACAACGTGAGCGAGAATAGGAATTGTAGGATAAGGATACTCCAGGCATGCTTATATGGTCAAGTATTGCAGTAGCGTGTTCCGAAAGCTCTGCTTCTACGCAACAAAACATGCTAGAATAAGAATATATACATAGTAATCAGAGGAAAATGTATGAGTTATGATATTCCTGGTCTGGACTGGTCGGCAGGAAGAATGATACCGGCCTTTCAAGCGGTTGAGCATCTGGATGTGTATGATATGCGTGGCGCGGCACGTGTCAGGCAACTTGCGGCAAGCACATGTGCGGGTCTTATCAATCGTCCACAGCCGCGTGTGTATGTAATTTTCAATGATGACGACCAATACTGGCTGCAACAGCTCGCTGGCGCTGTGCCTCAGACGCTTTGTAGTGCGCGAGGAAATAAGGCCCTGGATGCGCTGCTTACGAGCTATCGTCCAGTCGTGCAGGGGATAATTATCTACGATCCCGATCTGCCCGATACGGTAAACGTTGCGACAACACTGGCAGGTCAGCGCGATGGGATCGTGCTTGATCCTGGGCTGGCACGGGAACTTCGGACGCCATACGCGCTTCCGTTACTTCTGGACCTGCGCACGTTTGGTTGGCAAACACGCGTGCAAGCCTACAGTTGGGCTAAAGAACATTTGCTAGCTGGCTGCGCATCTCGCATGGTAGCTGGGATGAATCCAGGGATTTTGAATGCCTTGCGCTCCTTTCTAGTTGCTACTCGTACCTTTGTCTACTGGCTGGATACGCGTCCGGCGTTTCCCAATTTCAGCATAGAAATGCTGACGGAGCGAGCGCTGGTGCGACAGATCTATGACGAATTTCCTCCCGGCTCCCTCCATCTAGGCTGGTTTGTGGATGAGCCAACCGGTGTTGCGCTGACCTCGCAGCGTGCGATAACGGTGCTGGCCTCCGACTACTTTGACAATCTGGAGGTGTGGACGGCGATTCAGCCCGCGACGATGCTTGAGGCTATGGCTAAGCCGACACAGGATGTAGCGCGCGCGCAGCAGAACAAAGTTTATATCTCATTTACGATGAGTGATGGTGATAATATTCAGTACTGTCAGCATCATATGCTCGGAATCTGGCGCGACTCTCTGCGCGGCTCGTTGCCAATAGGCTGGACACTCTCACCGTTGCTGCTCGAAGCAGCGCCGGCGCTCGCGGCCTACTATCGAGAAACGGCGACGGAGAACGATGAGCTGATTGCTGGTCCCAGTGGTCTGGGCTACATCTATCCATCGCTCTGGCCCGCAGAACATCTGTCGCACTTCCTGGAACGAACGGGCGAATACATGCAACAATTAGGTATGACCACGCTTAACGTGCTGGATACCGATTGGTTATCGCGTAAGGGACTGCCCTGGCTCTCGCGCCTCAGCCTGACAGGTATGACCTTCAGGAACAGTGAGCGACGACACGAGTTCGTGCGGACGCTTGCTCCTTATGGATTGCAGGGGATGCTGAGTGGGGCTGGTTTCTGGTTCAACAATGGAGGGTGTGAGAAAGTGATAGACCAACCGGTCTATCGCAATCTCGGCCTCGCTTTCTCGGTGGATGTTGCCCTGCGCCTGGTTGAGCGCGCCGTTATCGCGTATCCGCAGCGTCCCCTCTTTCTAAGCCTGTACATTCTGGCCTGGAATCTTTCGCTTGTGGATGTGCAGAAGATTGTGGAGCGGCTGGGAGACGGGTATGAAGTGGTGCTGCCACGCACGCTGCTCGCCATGCAGTCACAGGCTCTAGAATCAGTGGTATAAAAGGAGTGCGATGACTATCTCTATCCCTCAAGGGGCGCAACGCATCGTGGTTGTGGGTACATGCGGGTCAGGAAAAACAACGCTTGCCCGGCAGCTTGCGGAAATAGTACACGTGCCACATGTCGAGATGGACGCGCTTTTCTGGGACGCGAACTGGACGCAGGCACCGGTGCCGCTGTTTCGCGAGCGTGTAGCAAAAGCGCTCTCCGGGCCTACATGGACTACAGATGGGAACTATAGCAAAGTACGTGACCTGACCTGGGGAGCGGCTGATACTATTATCTGGCTGGATTATAGCCTGTGGATAATCCTCTTTCGTGTCGTGAAGCGTACATTCAAGCGCATTGTGACGCGAACGGAGCTGTGGAACGGCAATCGAGAAAACTTTTTTAACGGCGTTCTGACACGTGACTCCATCATCTTGTGGGCTTTACAATCGTATAAGCGCAACCGTATACGTTACTCCGAGATGATGCAGCATCCTGATTATGCACATCTGCATTTTGTACGTCTCACCTCTCCACAGGCTACGCGCGAGTGGCTTGCACGTTTTGAGCGAGAGCAACAGGCGCTTGCCCAAAGTGAGCGGAACGAAGCGGTATGAGGCTGAGTGGCCTCTTCTCTTGCGCTTTTTTCCCTATCCTTCTACAATTAAGAATATTCCTTCTGTATCCTTGAGCGTGTGTAGCGAAGGGATAGAGCTATGCTAGATTTTTCTCTTACAGACGAACAGGAAGAGGTGCGGCGGCTGGCACATAGGCTTGCGCTCGATCACCTGCGACCTCACGCGCGTGAGGCGGAACGGAGTGGGGATATCTCCCCAGAGCTATGGCGAGTGCTTGCGCAAACCGGGTTGATGACACCATTCCCCGAAAGCTACGGCGGTTCGGGAGCGCTTGAGGCGAGTACGTATGTGCTGATCGCTGAGGAACTGGGATTTGGTGATGGCGGGCTGGCGCTGAATGTTCTCAGCTCACTACCAGGCCTTCTCTCCGTCTGGCTTCTGGGGAGCGAAGAGCAGCGTCTACATTACATTGTTCCCTTCTGTCAGCAATCTGAAAGCTGCATGCACTGGAGTAGTCTGGCCTTTGCCGAACCGGGTGGCAGCTATATGTTGAGAGATGTAGCTCTGACAGCCCATCTCCACGCTGATGGTTATCTTCTGAATGGCTCTAAGCGGAACGTCCTGTGGAGAGGTAAGAATTCGTTGCATGTTGTGCTAGCACGGCTGACCGATAAGGATAGTCCGGCGAGAATATGTGCGTTTGTGCTGCCTGAGCAGGCAGAGGGGTTGCAGGTGGTTGCGGAAGAGCAGAAGCTTGGCATGCTGGCAGTTCCTTCTGTCTCTCTTCATTTACGGGATGTAAAAGTTCCTGTTGTGAATCTATTAGGTACGCCTGAGAGTATCGATGTGCTGCGTGTCGCTGCCCTATCGGCCCTGTTTCGTGCGGGAATTGCCTGTGGAACGGCGCGGGCGGCTCTGGAGTATGCAGGTGAGTATGCTGTGGAACGTGTAGCATTTGGTCGGCCAATCGTCTCGTACCAGAGTATCGCCTTTCTACTGGCGGAGATGGCGATGAAGCTGGATGCTGTGCGTTTGCAGCTCTGGTACGCTGCTTCGCTCTGGGATGCTGCAACTGATGGGACGCTGTTGCTACGCGAGGCCGAGGCTGCACAAACGCAGGCGGTGAAGCTGGCGCAGAGTGCGACTATCGACGCTGTCCAGGTGCTTGGTGGAGCTGGCTTTATGCAGGATCATCCTGTTGAAATGTGGATGCGCAACGCCGCCGCAATGGAGTAAGAAAGATGCTGCAATTAACACTAAGCGAGACACAACGAGCCTTTCAGGAGTATGCGCACCAGATCGCGCTCGAAGAGATGCGCCCGATCTCGTTGGAGTGTGATCGGACCGGGGAGATACCAGAGTCGTTTTTTTGGAATATGCAGCACCGCTTCTGGAATGGCTCCTCATCACAGGCACAGCTTTATGGTCAAAGCATGCAGGGGCAGGAGCAGGTGCTCTCGATGCTTGCGCAAGAAGAGATGGCCTGGGGTGATGCCGCACTCGCCTCTGCTATCCCTGGGCCGGGACTGGCAGCTCCTCCAATCCTCACGCAGGGAACAGCAGAACAGCAAGAGCGTTTTCTGGGACTGTACCATGATGGTCAACTGCATTGGGGTGCACTGGCACTGACTGAGCCAGAGATTGGCTCAGATGTAGCGAATCTGGCGACGAGAGCCGTACTGGATGGGGATGAGTGGGTGCTGAACGGTCACAAGCACTATATCACAAATGGAGAACGCGCTGACCTGATCATAACATTTGCTACGCTTGATAAGCAGCGTGGGCGTGAAGGAATTCGTCCATTTGTTGTCCTAAAGGGGACGCTTGGTCTGCGGGTAGGGCGAATTGAGCAGAAGATGGGCTTGCGTGCCTCACAGACGGCGGAACTGTTTTTCGAGGATTGCCGTATTCCCAGAGATTTTTTGCTGGCTGGGAGGGAGCAGCGTTCGGGAGCTGGCTTCAAAGCGGCGATGGGAACGCTGGATGCCACACGTCCAATGGTAGGAGCGCTGGCACTTGGTATTGCGCGTGCTGCTTACGAGACTGCATGTGAATGGTTGAAGGAAGAGTTACCGCTCAGTTTTTCCCTATATAAGCGCTGGAAGATGGAAGAGGAACTGGAGGAGTTGCGCCAGGAGATTGGGATGGCACGTCTTCTCATCTGGCGGGCGGCGTGGATGGCTGATCAACGCCTGCCCAACTCCAAAGAAGCCTCGATGTGTAAAGCATATGCTGGAAGCCTTGTAATGAAAGTCACGGCAGCCGCTGTGCGCATGAGCGCAATAGGGGAAGAATCCCCTGCCAGACTATTGCTGCAGAAGTGGTTTCGTGACGCCAAAGTCTTTGACATCTTCGAAGGCTCGGCTCAGATTCAACGTCTGGTCATTGCGCGCCGACTTTTCCCCCAGGTCTTAATCGCGTAGGAAAGAGCAGGTTGCCTGACGCTTTCCTTTCCTACGCGTTTGCGAGGAATATCTCCATGGTAGCGATTCCTACATCTTCTTCTGGGGAAGCTGGATCTGTATCGCCTCGTCGCCTTCAATGGCTTCAGTCTCGCCATCTAAGTCGAGATCGAGATTAAAGTCCTCATCCGCGTTCTGACCAAGCCAGTTAGTAGCTCGTGTATCGCGCTTATAAGGACGACGACGCTCGGAGCTTTCGCGAGAAGAGAAATCTTTTCTGCTACTTGCGCGTTTGTCGCGTACTTTGCCTCTCATGCATTCACCTCCTCTCCTGTGGAATAGGAAGGTACATGAGCGCGTGCGGCAGTGCGAAGGAAAAGAGAAACTTATGCAATAAAGCAATGCCTTTCTCGTGTCACCTGCTGATCTATCCTCTCTCTGTTGTCTGAATCTGGGTTTTGGAGAGGAGATAGAAAAGAAAACGTCATCATGCTGCTCACTTTACAGAGTCTGTACGGTTTCTTTGTTCACTAATGTGGGGCATGTCCTTGCATTGCGAGGGATGGTGGAGGAAAAGATACTGGCTGGACAACATCTGTCCAGGGCATCACTCTTTACCTGTTGTACAGAGAAAGAGGTTGCATGGTGCTGTTGTGATGAGTTCCACTGTTGCATTGGCAAGGCGCGCCGTTCACTTGTCGGTCGTGCATAGAACTCACCTCCCAAATATATTTCTCTATTCATAACATCACTACGATCTTATGCGAAAACCAACGCTCTTCCCAGAGCTAGCTTCGCTCAAGTTTTCGAGAAGCAGTACACGCGAAGAATGGTATATCCGCTAACTGCTAAGAAGTGTACTTGCTGAGAATTGAAAAGTCAAGCACTTTTTTGACCAATGTCATCGCGTAGAGGAGGGGTAGCCGAAAATTACTATCGAAGTATTTCAGATAGGAGTTTCGTCTTAAGGACTGTTATACTGTTCCCTCATATGGAACACTTTTTTTAACAAGAACATGTATGCAAAAAAGGAGAGATGGATAGTGGGTAGCCATTCTCGTATTGGGCAGCGGAAGGCTCAAGTGCTGAGCTGGAGCAGTGTCTCTTCTCCATTAGGGCCGTGTGTGATAGCAGCAACGGAGCGGGGCATCTGTTGGTCCGGTGCTCCTGGCTCTGCATTTGAGGAAGGTTTTGTTCGCGTACAACGCTGGTTAACAGTGGAGCGTATCGTACAAACAAAAGAACACCCGTTGCTGCGAATTGCGTTGGATGAGCTTGAGCACTATTTCGCTGGACAGCCGTTGCAGTTTACCTGTCCGCTTGACTTTTGTGGTACGCCCTTCCAGATTGCGGTCTGGCAAGAGGTGCAGCGTATCCCCTACGGTGAGACGCGCAGCTATGGCGAGATTGCTCGTGCTATTGGACGGCCTGCGGCATCACGTGCTGTTGGCGCTGCGAACAGAGCGAATCCGTTTGCCGTCATCGTACCCTGCCATCGCATAATTGCAAGAAATCTTCCACCCGAACATATTGCCCGCCTCTCACCCACAAAAGCCTGGTTGCTCACGTTAGAGCGCGCTCTAACGTGAGTAGTTGAATGCCTGCGTCATAAAGACTTTGAAGAGCCAGCGTGTAATAACAACACAGACCGCCAGCTCAAGAACAATCATCGCGATCCAGATCCACAACAATTGTCCTTCACCCGTATTACCTGCGCGCAATCCATCAATCGAGGTCGTGAGGAGAGGGATGAGGATAACCAGCGGCACGACAAAGAGGGTGAGCGCGAAGAGAATAACGACTGCGGGCAACAGAAAGCGCCACAAGCCGGAATCACGCAAATTTTCTGTCTTGGCTGTGCCAAATGCCTGCCTCTTCTCGCTACCAGCTATTTCAGATGATGGTGCAGTATCTACTACCTGGTCCTCTTTTGGTTTTGGTGTCTCTTCTAACGCTTCGGTTGAGGATACGTGACTACTTGCAGTTTTTTCGTCCATGCAAAGCTCCTGAAGAACAATTATAAAAACTCTGTTCCTCAGTATATCATATGGGTAGGGCACTCATTTTGCTTGACATCTGCAAGTACTCATGCTATAGTGAGCGAGTCAACAGACAAGGGCGCTTAGCTCAGTGGGAGAGCGTTCGCTTCACACGCGAAAGGTCACTGGTTCGATACCAGTAGCGCCCATTACTCCTCTCAAATTTTCCTCTCGCTGCAAAACAGCATTTCTTGAGTAGGCCAGAGCTGTATCTGCATCTAAATCCTCATCGTATATACTATAAGTAAGCGTTTTCTAGCGAGTATTTTCACGGTACGATGGAGCAAAATTTTCTCGCACAACGTCAACAGCTCGTTGCGGCCCTACGTAAGGAAGGCATCTCGGATGCACAGGTGCTGGCGGCCTTCTCCAGTGTGCCGCGTGAGCACTTCGTCTCGGAGCAGGCACGTGCTCAGTCCTATGCTGACCGTGCCTTACCCCTTACTCTGGGTCAGACAATTTCACAACCCTTAATGGTTGCCTTAATGACGCAAGCGTTACGCTTGACCGGACAGGAGCGTGTCCTGGAAGTGGGAACTGGTTCTGGCTATCAAACGGCGCTTCTTGCTCGCCTGGCAATGTACGTCTATAGTGTGGAGCGACATCGTGAATTAGCATACCTGGCGGCGCAGCATTTAATCGAGTTACGTATTCACAATGTCTCTATCTATGTTGCCGATGGGTCGCTTGGCTGGCCAGACGAAGCTCCATATGAGCGTATTATCGTCACTGCTGCCGCTCCTGTAATTCCCCCGCAACTGCTAGAGCAACTGTGTATTGGCGGTTTGCTCGTCATTCCAGTGGGAAAGCAAGATCAACAGGAGCTTCAGGTTGTAGAACGTCGTGAGCGGGATGTGCGTGTGCAATCGCTGGGTCGCTGTGTCTTTGTGCCTCTTGTTGGTCAGCAGGGATGGCAGAATTGAGGCGGTTGATTGCACGAAAAAGAATAGCTGGCGTATAATAGAGAGAAGCAGAGAGAAATTGTTGAAGGATAGTCAAACGCAGCAGCGCGAGGAGTTCTTTACATGCAAGGCTTCTTTACCAGTATCCATGTGTATACCTATGTAGGGCTGTTCTTTTTTCTAGTTATCTGGCTTTCCCTGTATGCGTGTGCACATCTTCTGGTAAGTATGCTGCGCCGTGATAAGCTACTTGGCTGGGCAGTTGGCCCCTTTGGTGTCACGATTATGTCGTTGCACGAGCCTTCTTTGCTCTCACTCTGGCTCAATGTGCTCTGTCCTGCTCTCGTTTCAGGTGGAGTTCTCTATGCAGGTCTTCTATCTCCTCTGAGTCCAGTCTCATTTCCACAAGCTCCTCTCCCGCAATTCCTGCTTCTCACCTGTGGAGTTTTATTTACCAGCACTACAGATCTGGTGACAGCGGTGCGCGATCTACGCTATCCACTCTGGGGAGAAGCTCGCGTGCTGCGCAATATCCAGAATTTGCGTGCATCCTGGGCGCGTATCCACTTTACCGCCTTCGGTCAATCCTACCTGCATGACCACTTTGGCTCAAACCCCACTGATTTGCTCCAGGCATTCTAAACTCGTTTCGTCGGGTCGCACGATTGCCAGCCCTTGTTGCTTATGTTAGTGCGCATGGGAGCGAGGAAAGCGCGCGGCCAACGCTTTGTGGAAATACACTCACAGGAACGTGCACATCGCGTTAACTAACTCACTGATTAAGCTTTTCCCTCTGAAGCAGGTTTCTCAGGGAGCGTGAAGGAGAAGGTACTGCCCATGCCCTGATTGTTTGAAAGCCAGATACGCCCACCGTGCTGCTCAACAATCTCCTTGGCTACATAGAGTCCCAGGCCAATACCTGAATAATGTTGCACTGTTCTATCACGGACACGATAGAAGCGCTCGAAGATATGCTCAGCCTGTTCAGGGCTGATGCCCAGGCCTTGATCACTGATGCTGACGACGTAGGCATCATTTTGCTTGTGCAGCCGCACCGTCACCTGCCCTCCGTATGGGGAATACTTGACGGCGTTGTCGAGGATATTGCCTACTACCTGACCGATGCGGGCTCGATCTGCAAGTACAGCCGTCTCAGGGACCTTTACCTCTAACATAATGGTGTGCTGCTCCGCGCTGGCCTGAACGGAACGGACGTGCTCGGTCAGAAGATCTGCCAGGTAGAATGAGTCATAACGTAGTTGGAGCGGCCCCCACTGTGCCTGCGAGAGGTCAAGGAGATCATTGACCAACCGCTCAAGATGTTCTGTCTGGCTTTGAATGATATTCAGGCTGCGTAAATCATAACTTTCGGGTAGCTCATTGCCTTGCTTATCGGAGTCCGCACGCAGCTTGCGCAGTCGCCGCTCGATTCGCCTCACCAGATGTTGAGTATAACCCTTAATTGCGGTGAGTGGAGTACGCAGCTCGTGAGAGACGACCGAGACAAACTCGTCTTTTAAACGTTCAACCTGCTTGCTCGACGTAACGTCGTTAAGTACAGCAACAACACCAACTGGACGAGAAGAGTCATTGTTTGCATCGTGCAACGGAGCCGCGCTGATGTTCAGCGTTAATGGAACACGCTCCTCTTCCTCACCGGCGACCAGCTCTTGATGCTTGACAGTATTCCCTGCCAGGGCCTGACCAATAATATCTGCGAGCCGTGGGAGCCAGGGGACGCTACTCTTCTTAGCGATTTTGCGTAGCGGCATCTTATACTGTAAATCCCCCTGCGCCTGCGAAAGCAATTGCTCAGCCGACCTGTTGAGCAACGTAATAGTACCCTTCGCATCCGTAATAAACAGCCCCTCGGCCATGCTGCCGATGATCAATTGCAGACGCATGCGCTCCATCTCTGTCTGCTGCCAGAGTTCGTTTTCACTTTCACGCAGGCGCACATTTTCCAGTGCTACAGCCGCGTAGTCCGCTATCATCGTCGTGAGTTGTAGGAGATTGGTGTCGAACGTCTTTTCCTGCTCGTCAAACAGGCTCAGCATACCGATAATGCGGTTCTCAACCGTAAGAGGGATGTTAAGGCAGGAGCCAATTTTTTCAGCCGCAGGTTCGGCTCGCGCCTGCATTTGAGCCAGATCATCAGGGGCATCAAAATACGCAGTACTGGCTAATTGCTCAGGGGTCATAGGAGGAAAGTTAAGAGCACCTGCAGCACTTGCAATACGCCCAATCATAGATTCGAGGAAGCTTGCTTCAAGAGGATAGCAGGGAATAATAAAGAGTTCAAAGGGATTCCCTTTGAGTAAGATACAACAGGCCGAGAAACTATAAAGTTCTTGTAACGCTACAAGCAATGCACGATGGACCTGGAACCGATCAAATGCAGCAACAAAGCGCTTCCCAATGGTGTTGATATACTCCATCTCGTGACGGATTGCCAGGAGACGTTCCGCCGTGTATCCATTGGGAGAGCGGCGTGCCTCTGCTATGGCTTCTGTGGGCTGAGAATCCGATTGCACGCTGCTTTCCATGCCGCTCCCTTATTGTAATTGTCGTAACTGATGGGTGACTTCATCATGCAGGGGGGGAGCGATCAAGTCGCCTGTGAGTTCACGCAGGCCCGCAAAGCATTTGTCGAGCAATGCGTTTAACCCCTCTGCCAGTTCTGTCGCCGTCACACCAGCGAGTTCTTCATGAAAAACTGATGGAACAATATCTGTATAAGGTCGATGAATAAGGTACTGCAGAAAAGGGTACATATCTTGAAGACGAGTGGCTGCACCTTGCACCAGGGCACGGGTTGTGGCTTTACCCAGATAGGGAGCCACACGCTTATCGATCAACCCGATGGCCTTCAGGTACACCTCTGTCACTTGCTCACAGGAGACGGAAGCGGTGTCGTCGTGTCCGAGAAACATCGTTTGCTCCCTTCGCTTTTGAATAACACCCTCCAGTGTTTATTATAGCATAAGCTTCTGTGTATTGTAAGTGTATAGTACCTACAATGATAGATGGGCTTTATGTACGTTATAGTGCGCTCTCCACGATGCTATTCTGCAAAAATAATAGAATATATCGCACAGCTTCACGGAGTGCTGCATGAATGGTCTCGCACTACGCTTTCTCGCTCCAGGATACAATATTCTGTTCATACTAGAAATGAAGCAGCAAATGCCACTAAATGCAAATATATCTATCAATGATGAGGTTCCTCGTCATGAAAGAAACATCTCGCAATGTAAGCATACCTGCTCACGATCATTCTGTCTATGACAAATTCAACAATCTCTAATCATTTTCTACTCTGGAGCTTTATAGTGGCATGAGAGGGGGAATAAACTGTCCCGTGAGAGCAAGATAAACAAACGATGAGGGCGCTTCTACACCGATGGCAGAAGCATCCTCATCAGTATTGAGTAAAAAATGTGTAAAGCATCAGACGTGGAATGCAGGGCGAACGTTGCGATCCGCGAAGAGATAGACAAGGATAATCACATTAAGGGCAATGCTCAGAAGCAAGTTGCCTATGTTAGAGTGGCCTGCAATTCCAGCAATAAGGTTATAAGCAAGTGCGAGTCCGTGAATGACTGCTGTAGCCCAGAAAGCCCAGGGTTTGAGCGTCCAGAGTCCCCATCCAAGGACCAGGTAAATGATTGCCAGAACTGCAAGCACGGCGATAGATACATATAGATATCCGGTAGCGGCTTCCGCAACAGCACCAGAATGATTACTAACAATGCCTATTGCTGCAAATAGAAGGACTATTCCAAGTACTGTAAATCCAGCAACGATCCAGTTGAGTACAGCAAGAATAGTGACACCTAGTGGCCGTGTACGAGGCGCTTGAACTAATGAATTACTCATAAACAATTCCTTTCTTCCGCATTAATACATATAAAACGCTAAGGTAGTATAGAAACCTCAGCAAATATTTCAGAGAAAATATGAAGAAAGCCTCTATCAGTAAAGTCGATTGAAAGCCTCTCTGAAAATACAGCAGAGATTTTTCGCACAAAGGTAATGTACCATATACTTTGCAAACATACAATGCATTTCTATGTAAAGCTATATTTTCTAAGAAGAAACTCAGGAAAACTCAGCTTTTTAAGAAGAAACTCAGGAAAGCCCAGCAGTGTGAAAAGGTAGGATGTCTTAAATGTGGCAGATGTGTTCTGATTGCCAGGGGAACAGGGTGAAGTATAGTGTTTGCCCCAGGTGAAAGGCTATTCTCTCACCTTGGGGCAAGCTATTGGGTTCCTGATAGCTTTTTGCTCTACCTTGGTACGAGTCCGAAGAGGCGGGCGAGCCAGAGGCGGAAGCCGCGCAGAGGTGGTTTCTCGGCGGGATCTTGGCCAGCAGCCATATCGATCAGGCGCTGTCGGCCTCGTTCCTGGCGCTCGCGTTCTCGCTCAGCCTCTTCTTGAACGGTGTAGCGCTCGCGTTGCTCGTCGATAGCGCGAGCGAAGTGTTCGGGCCGAATGATGAAGCGTTGTGGAGTCGCAGGTACCTCTGGTTGCTCTGGCGGTGCGCTTACATCTGCATCTCCCTCAGGCACTTGAGTGACCTGCACCTGTCCCAGTCCCAACTTTGGCGTGACCCATTCGCGTAGGGCAAGCAGTGAGGCGCGACGGCAGATAGCCTCGATATCGGCTCCACTGCGTCTCTCGGTGAGTTTCGCCAGTTCGTCGATGGTGACTTCTGGTGCAATTGGACGGTTATGCAGGTGAACTGTGAAGATGGCACGGCGCTCCTCTTCGCTGGGTAGTTGCAGCTCAACAATCAGGTCGAAGCGCCCAGGACGCAGTAGAGCGGGATCGATCAGTTCTGGCCTGTTGGTCGCGGCCAGCAGGATCACGCCCTCACGCCCTTCAATGCCATCCATCTCTGTCAGCAATTGCGCAATGACTCTATCAGAGCCGCCTGCATCAACGCTCTGTCCACGGCGCGGGGCCAGCGCATCGAGTTCGTCAAAGAAGACGATGCAGGGTGCGGCCTGTTTTGCACGACGGAAGATTTCACGAATCGCCTTTTCAGACTCACCAACCCATTTTGAAAGCAGTTCTGGTCCTTTGACCGAGATGAAGCTTGCTTCGCACTGGTTGGCAATGGCGCGAGCAATCAAAGTTTTGCCCGATCCAGGAGGTCCTGAGAGCAGGACGCCGCGTGGAGGTTCGACTTTGACACTTGCGTACATCTCCGGGTAGCGCAGCGGCCATTCGACGCTCTCGGTCAGAATATTTTTCGCGTATTGCAGGCCCCCAATATCGTCCCACGAGGTATCGCTCAATTCAACGTACACTTCGCGTGTCGTTGAAGGCTCGATCTCGCGCAGTGCAGCTTGAAAGTCAGCCATGGTGATGCTGAGGTTGATGAGCGTCTCATAGGGGATGTAGCCACGCTGGTAGTCGATATGTGGCAAGACACGGCGCAATGCAATCATCGCCGCCTCACGGCAGAGGGCTTCCAGGTCAGCACCAACAAAGCCGGGGGTAAGCTGAGCAAGGCGCGTCATATCTACGTCGGGACCAAGTGCGGCATCCTGACTATGAATCTGCAGGATCTCCTGGCGTCCACGCACATCTGGCACACGTAAGGCAATCTCACGATCAAAGCGTCCCGGTCTGCGCATAGCTGGATCAAGTGCATTGGGCTGGTTTGTCGCGCCAATGAGCACGACCTGTCCCCGCGACTCCATCCCATCCATCAAGGCCAGCAATTGGCCGACGATACGACGCTCAACCTCGCCACCGGTCTCCGAGCGTTTCGGGGCGAGGGCATCGAGTTCGTCGATAAAGATAATGCTCGGTGCGCGGCGTTGCGCCTCCTGGAAGACTCCGCGCAGGCGCGACTCACTCTCGCCATAAAACTTGTTGATAATTTCAGGTCCGTTGATGATGAAGAAGGATGCGTTCGTCTCGGCGGCGACAACGCGAGCGATCAGCGTTTTGCCTGTTCCTGGCGGTCCATAGAGCAGCACTCCCTTTGGCGGTTCAACGCCCAGGCGATCGAAAACAGCCGGGTATTTCAGTGGTAGCTCGATCATCTCACGGATACGCTGCAACTCTTTCCCAAGTCCACCGATATCTTCGTAGCCCACGCGGTCCTGTGCTCCACTTGCCGCGCCACGAATCTGTGCTCGCACGATGGTACCAGGCTGTACCAGAACGGCCTCAACCTCGCTCGTTGGTGGGGCTGGTGGTTCAGACGGCAACTCACCTGTTTTGTGTTGATGGAGCGTATAAGCCGGGGTGGTTGGCGTGGTGCCGATAATAAGAAACTCGCGTGGTGCACTTCCTGGAGAACCAACACGTAGCAGGTCGCCAATCGTGACCGGTAATCCAACCAGGTAGCGCGCGATATATTGGAGATCGCTCTCTTGAATCGGTGCTCCCCCGCTAAGGGGTAGGAGCGTAATCTTCTCAGCGTTGCGTACGTTTGCCCTACGTACAATCACGCGCTCACCCAGGCCGGAAGCGCTATTCTGGCGCACCTGACTATCCATCTGGATCGTCTGCTGTCCACGATCTCCTGTCGCGCTTGCCACCAGCTTCGCCGAAGTCGTACGTGCTCCACTGATCAGCACTATATCACCAGGCTTACAGCCCAGACGTGTAATATCGGCAGGATCAATCCGTGCCAGACCACGCCCAACCTGGAAACCTTCAACAACAGTGAGCGATAGGTTCTCAGGCGGTGGCGGAACTACTGGCTGAGGTACGGCTCGTTGCTGGGCTTCGGCGTTCTGTATCGGTTGTGTTGCGTTATTGAGTGGGTATTGAGTAGTGTTTGAAGTAGTATATGCTGTATCTGTGTGAACCGAACCCTGTTGCGTCTGCGTTGTTGTACCGTCTGCCGCAAGCTTAGCAGTTGTGTGTATCTGCGGATCGTTCCCGCTGACCGTGTTGCGAAAGCCGCGTGGCTCCTCCATGGCTACCTCTCTTTATCCTTAAGTAGAATAGGTAATCTGTAATCTCTCTACTGTCTTTGCATAATAGCTATCTGTACTCTTATCCCAATGAACAACGACACGCTGTGTCTAGCGAAGCTCAGTTCATCGGCTACGTAGTACTCTCGTATTCCGCTTGACAACAAAGCTTTGCTTCTACGCTACGCGTCAGTTAATCGGATCGGTAGTACTATCATGTACGAACATGACGTGCTGAAAGTTTGTACCACTTTGAAACGTCATTGCGTACCTTAGTACTAACTACTCAGCTTTCTCAGCTTTCTCAGCGTATCCTTATATTGTCAAAGCAAATTTCTTACGCTATACTAAGCTAAGAGTTACGATAAGCAACGAAGATACACGAAGACATCGTATTCGATAATCGGCTGAGTCATTTGTACTCTTGGAACACGGAAGGGTCTGACTGGATTTTATGGAAATGCCTCCAAAGGATAATCGCAAAACCACAAATTCAACCTCGCGCAATTCAACACAGAAGATGACAAAAAAGCGTAGTTTCCTCGTACGCTATGCTCTTCCTATAGGGCTCGTAACAGTAGGCGTTCTCCTGCTTGTTATTGCTGGTGTGCGCTGGCTAAGCATTGCGATTGGCACGACAACAGTGCATGAGCGTGCTATCAGCGAGGTGCTCAATATGGCTGACCACCATCAGCTTGCCTCTGTCACCTTAAATGGAAGTGATGTGAGCGCCACTGCAAAGAATGGGCAACAGTATCACGCGGTGAAGGAAGACGGCCAGGCGATCACTGAGATATTTCGTCACGACGGGGTTACAGTGAACATCGATAGTAGTCAGCATAGCCAGTGGACGCAGGCCGGGGTGGATATATTGCTGGTGGTGCTTGTGGCCGGGCTGATGTTCTTCTTCATCCGCCGTGGCAGCATGGGAGGTCAGAGTACGCCGTTTGCACGTTCCAAGGCACGTCGCTTCAGTGAGTCGCGTCCCTCTATTCTCTTCAAAGATGTTGCAGGTGTTGAAGAGGCGAAGACCGAGCTGCAGGAGATCGTCGAGTTCCTCAAATATCCTGAGCGTTTTGCCGCGATGGGAGCGCGAACTCCCAAGGGGGTGTTGCTTGTAGGTGCGCCTGGAACTGGTAAGACGCTGATCTCACGAGCTGTTGCAGGCGAGGCTGGTGTCTCTTTCTACAATGTCAGTGGTTCCGAGTTCGTGGAGATGTTTGTCGGTGTAGGTGCGGCACGTGTGCGCGATCTCTTTAAGGAGGCCAAAGAGCACTCGCCCTGCATCATCTTCATCGACGAGATCGACGCTGTAGGCCGCCAGCGTACAAATAGCGGCACTGGTGGCAATGATGAGCGTGAGCAGACGCTCAATCAGCTCCTCGTTGAGATGGATGGCTTCGATAAAAACACGAATATCGTTGTGATTGCCGCGACGAACCGTCCAGATGTGCTGGACCAGGCTCTGTTACGTCCGGGTCGCTTTGATCGCCGCGTCATGCTCGATAAGCCAGACATCCGTGGCCGCCAGGCGATCCTCGAAGTGCACGCGCAAGACAAACCCTTTGCTCCTGAAGTCACCCTGGATGCTCTTGCTCGTCAGACAGCCGGTTTCTCTGGTGCCGATCTCGCGAATCTGCTGAACGAGGCCGCCCTACTAGCTGCTCGGGGTAACGAAACACTGATTGCGAAGCCGCACCTGGAAGAGGCGATTCTGCGTGTCATGGCTGGCCCTGAGCGCAAGAGCCGCCTGATCACCGAGGCAGAGAAGTCAATCATCGCCTATCATGAGGTCGGACACGCGATTGTGATGCGCTCAATGCCCAATTCTGATCCCGTTCAGAAAGTAACAGCTATTGCACGTGGTATGGCGCTCGGCATCACCGTACAAGCACCTGCTGAGGATCGCTACCTGATGCGCCGCTCCGAGCTTGTCTCGAAGATGGCAGGCGTGATGGGTGGACGGGCTGCTGAAGAGATCATCTTTGGCGATATCACCACTGGAGCCAGCCAGGATATCGAGTACGTAACCTCACTGGCACGCCGCATGGTCTGTGAATTCGGTATGTCACCTCTCGGCAACATAGCGGTCAAGACCGATGCCGAAAACACGATGATTAGCCCTGAAATGGCGACGAAAATCGACAAAGAGGTCTCACATCTGATTGACCAGGCATACGAGACAGCGCTGAATGTTCTGCGCGAGAAACAGGAGAAGCTGATCGCAATCTCCGAACACTTGATCCGTGTCGAGACCATTGATGGCTCAGAGCTTGATAGCATGTTGTTTGCAGCATGACCCGAACCTTCATCGCACTTGAGATGAATGATGAGCTGCAGCGCCACCTGATCGGAGTAACCCGTCGGGTGGCGCTGGTCCTGCCCAGTATTCGCTGGGTCGATCCCGCCAGTATCCATCTCACCCTGGCCTTTCTCGGCGAACTGACAGACGATCAACTGTCCGTAGTTCAGCAGGTGACAGAAGACGTCTCTCGCCAGGCGCGCTCGTTCTCCTACGCCCTGACACAGCTCGGTACCTTCGGCTCCCCACGTTCCCCGCGCGTCATCTGGATGGGCCTTGAGGAGCGCTCGGGGTCGTTGCAACGTCTCCACCGTATCCTCAACGGGCAGCTCCAGCAGAGCGGCTTTAAGACTGACACGCGCCCGTTCTCTCCGCACCTCACCCTCGCACGCGTCAAGAATCCCCTCTCTGAGAGCGAGGCGCAACATCTTCGCGTCCTGCTCGCCGACAAACAAGACTCCTTTCGCTCACCCACTCCCTATCTCGTGCGGCATGTGTGCGTCATGAAAAGCGAGTTGCAGAGGAGCGGGGCGAAGTATACATGCTTGCAGGCGTATCCTCTGGGAGCTGATTATTCTGTTGAGGATAGTGAGAGATGAAATTTGTAGAAATTACCACTGAAAGGGATATGGTCGCCGTGCAACGATTATGACAATCGATAGTTTACGCGCCAGAGCTGACTGTGAGCATATTGTCATCGCGCACCACCCGGACAACGTCGTTGCGCGCCATCTCTACGAATCTTTGGGATTTCACGAGTGGGGACGCAATTATGATGGTGATCCTCTTCTGCGTCTCTCCCTGCAAAAGTGATGAGGCACTCTGACCTTGAGCAACAATCTGTTCAAGAGCCTTGACGCAAGAAAGAGCTTGAATGTGTTGAATATCGAAGTCAGACGCGTCTAACTCCTCGTTCTCTAAAAATGAAATACTGATAGGTTTACTCCGCAGACCCAGCAATTGCTGTATACTCCTTCTGAGTAATGATTTTGACGATGACGGGATCGTCTACACGCACAAAAACATCTTGCTGCTGCTCGTTTTGTGGGAAACGGAAATACGCCACTTGCTCCATCTGTTCATCTTTGCAAGAGGTAATAAAAGAAATATGCTTACTAAGACAAGCAGAATAGCCCCTATTCCACCTAAGAAAAACTTTTTTTTGGACATATGCCATCCCCTAAAAAGTAGCTAGTCATGTTGTTCGACATCATTTCAGGCTCTGAAACAACGGAAGTGAAGGATGAGTCCCACCAGGACAGAGCAAAGCTTCTTTGGGCACAATTATGTCGATTTCTTTCACTTTGGATGCTGCCTTTTACCAGGAATACTTCAAGGCCCGAAATGTTCTCAGGCGGCGTGATACACTTCTTATATAGAAACGCCCCATGAGCGTAATAAGTTCCACAATTAGTGCTCCAATGATGGGGGTTCACCATTTTCGGGAAACAATCCAGCGAGAAAAGCGAGAGTCAGATAAAAAGACTTTGGAGCGAAGCCCTTCATCACGAAGCAACAGAATCAAGCTCAAGAGGTCTTTTGCATGTGTGACGCGTCAGCGATGAATCGCGGCGGACGCGATAAATCGGGTCCCTATTTCACGGGCAATGAATTGCTGAATTCGCTCCGACGCTCGATTTCCTCTCCATGTGCCCCTGGCACGCGCTTCAGAGCCTTCGTAGGGACCATCACTCATGGCGTCCGCTTCGTCGGGCCGCACTCACGCTCGCTCTCGGCTCATATCTTGATCTTGATACGTATTAGGCTCCGTCTCACAGCATCCGTGTCATTGAGTGGCACCGCTGTTACCCGCGACTTTGATATCTCTGTTGAGGAATATGTCCGTATAGTATACCATAGGATGTAGGACAAAATCAAGATGACGAAACGCAAAGATATGGCAGAAGTGTACATGAAGATGAAATTTTGCTGTATGCTTTCCCCAATATCTTGTGCTAAAGCTGCCAGTAGGGTTGACAAGCGGAAACGGGTAGTGTATTCTCGGAAACAATGAAGGATGTAGTGAAGGCGCAGCGATGAAGCTGAGCGTTTCATCTATCCTTATAAGGCGTACTTCTTGAGCATTGCGTTCCCTTATTTTCTGGCAATTGGAGTAAGATATGTTGGCAACGTCTTCTATCCCATGTACGCAGACAGCAATGATGTCTTGTCCGCGTCCCATGGAACGTATGCCCTTCTCTATGCCAGTGGCAGGTATGTCTGCCTCTGCTCAAGCAAGTACGCTTCTTCTCGTAACCGGCGTTATAACGTCGGTTTCTTTATTTGTATCCGCTATTCTTGTTCCCCTTCTCCTTGTCGGGCTTGTAGTCCTTATTACCCTCCTACTTACCTGCCTTACCAGACTCGTAGGGCTTGAGAGTCTGGTAGGGCTTACGGGCAAGCCAAGCGCAAGAACAGCACGGGGAGATTAAGGGGAGCAACGAAGCGACCCGATCCAAAGAAGGCAACCTGATAAAGGGCCTCCCAGTCTGGGAGGTCCTCTTTTTTTTATAGTCGTTTTGTACAGGAGGAGTTATGGCAATCGCTGCAAAGGATCTTCAGCAAGCAGGCACGTCGGTCCAGTCGTTTGAGCAGAATGAGGAGACGCGCGAACTCAGTGGAAGTGAGATTTTGTGTGAGGCGCTGGTGCGTGAGGGTGTAGAACTTCTCTATGGCTATCCGGGCGGCGCGATCATGCCGTTCTATGACACGCTCACAGCATATCCTGCTCTCCATCATGTACTGGTGCGACATGAGCAGGCCGCCGCTCATGCTGCCGATGGTTACGCGCGTGCTACTGGCAAAGTCGGGGTGTGTGTGGCAACGAGCGGACCCGGTGCAACAAACCTTGTGACTGGCCTGGCAACTGCTTTTATGGATTCTACGCCTATCGTAGCGATCACGGGACAGGTTGCTCGCCCTTTTATCGGACGCGATGCCTTTCAGGAGACAGATGTGATCGGGATTACGCAGCCGATTACGAAGCATAATTTCCTTGTACGCAACGTTACAGAGCTTGCCAGTGTGGTTCATGAAGCATTTCATATCGCGCGCAGTGGTCGCCCCGGCCCCGTACTGATCGATGTGCCGAAGGATGTGCAGTTCGCCAAAGCTCCTTATCGAGCCAGCGACTTCGAGACCTCCGAGGAGCGTATGCGCACCGAGGCTGCTCACACACAAAGTCCATCTGATTACCTCCTGACACAGGCTGCTCAACTGATCTCTGGAGCACAACGGCCATTGATTATGGCTGGACATGGTATCATCCTATCAAATGCCTACAGTGAACTGCGTGCTTTTGCTGAAAAGACTGGCGTTCCCGTCATTACCACACTGCTCGGTCTCAGCAGCTTCCCCGATACACATCCTCTCCACCTTGGTATGCCTGGCATGCATGGGCCTGCGCACGTTAACCGTGCGATTGGCGATGCAGACTTGATTATCGGAGTCGGCCTGCGTTTCGATGATCGCGTGACGGGAAAAGTTGACGAGTTCGCGCCTCGTGCACGCTTCATCCACATCGACATTGATCCGTCAGAAATGCACAAGGTTAAGGTTGCAGCCGTTCCCATCGTTGCTGACGCCAGGGTTGCTCTGGCAGCATTGACTCAGACGGTGAGTGTGAGCGAGAAGAGCGCCTGGTTGCAGGAGATTCGGAGCTGGCAGGCGGCTGATAGTGAGCGCATTGGGCAGATTGAGCGCGACGAGACGCTGCCCGATCCGATCAGTATTCTGGGCGCGATTCGCGAGGCGACGAAGGGCGAGGCCATCGTTGTTTCGGATGTGGGTCAGCACCAGATGTGGACAGCGCGCCACTACCTCTGGACGCGTCCGAACAGCTACATTACCTCCGGCGGCCTGGGCACAATGGGTTTCTCGCTGCCAGCGGCGATGGGCGTCAAGATGGGCATGCCCGACGTTCCCGTCTGGGCAGTAGCGGGCGATGGCTGCTTCCAGATGAATCTGCAGGAGCTGGCGACATTGCAACAGGAAGGCGTCGCGGTCAAAGTCGCGATCATGAACAACGGCTACCTGGGCATGGTGCGGCAGTGGCAGCAATTCTTCCATTCACGTAACTATTCCGAAACGCCGATCACCGGTCCCGATTATACAAAGCTGGCTCCAGCATATGGACTGATAGGGATACGTGTCACGCGACGCGACGAGATTGCGGCGGCGGTCCAGAGGGCGATGGAGACGCCAGGGACAGTGATTATTGATTTCGTCATCGCATCAGACTCCAATGTGTACCCCATGGTGCCTCCTGGTAAAGCGATCACACATATGATTGAGGAGCAGTAGTTATATGACAGAGGTAGATACAGTTAATGCAGGTAATACAGGTGTGACGCAGATCCGTCCCGGTTGCTCTGATGCTGAGCAGGGAACAGCGTGTATGCACACGCTGGTTGTTTTAGTCCATGATCGTCCTGGATCGGTTGATCGCGTCGTCGGGGTATTGCGCCGTCGCCGTGCCAAAACGCTTTCTTTGAATCTTTGCCAGAGCGAGACGCCCGATGTCGTGCGTATCACCGCTCTGGTCAAGGACTCCGAGGTAGGTGTGGATCATCTGATAGAGCATCTGCGCAAGATCGTCGATGTGCGGCAGGTGTCTAACCTGGTTGAGCCAGAAGCCGTACAGCGCGAACTGTTCCTGGTCAAAGTTACGAGTACGGCAAGCTCATCGTCCGCGTTGATCGAGACGGCGCAGCGCTTTGGCGCGTGTGCGGTTGCCATCGCGCCGGAGGCCGTGACGTTTGAGGTGGCAGGCAACGAGGAGAAATTGAGCGCATGTCTCGATGCCCTGCGTCCCTACGGTATTCGTGAACTGGCGCGCTCTGGCAGCGTTGCGGTGGCACTATAAGCGGAGATTTACTGCAATCACCAGAAGCAGAACTGAACGGCGCGTAAGGAGCGGACTTACTATTTCAGGGAGAGAGTGTGTGGGCACCGCGTAGGGGCGATCCCTTGCGGTCGCCCGTGGTGGAGGTGCAAGATGACGGCCCGCCTGCTCCGACAACTAGGCTCTCCCCTACGCGACCGCTTCTTGCCTCTTTAAAGGTAATTATGTAATTATAAGGAGTATTTATTCATGGCCCATGTCTATTATGATTCAGATGCAAACCTTAATCTTATTCAGCACAAGCGTGTGGCAGTTATCGGATATGGCAGTCAGGGGCATGCACATGCATTGAACATGCGCGATAACGGCTGCGATGTCGTTGTCGGATTGCCCGGCGGGAGCAAGAGCCGCGCCAAAGCTGAAGCCGATGGATTGCGTGTCCTGGCCCCTGGTGATGCGGCGCAGCAAGCCGATGTAATCATGCTGCTGATCCCTGACCAGACGCATCGTGATGTTTTTGAACGTGAGATTCGTCCAGCACTGGCTCCGGGCAAACTGTTGCTGACAGCGCATGGCTTTAGCATTCACTTTGCGCAGATCGTTCCTCCACCTGATATTGATGTCGCGATGGTCGCTCCCAAGAGTCCGGGTCACATGGTACGCCGCCTCTTCGTCGAGGGGGTCGGTGTGCCAGCGCTCTGGGCAGTCTACCAGGACGCGACGGGGCAGGCGCAGGCGCTCACGCTCTCCTACGCACGCGCGATTGGCTGCACCCGTGCGGGTGTGCTGCAAACGACATTTGGCGAAGAGACCGAGTCCGACCTGTTCGGTGAGCAGGCTGTTCTCTGTGGTGGCGTCACTGCGCTGATTCGCACTGGTTTTGAGACGCTCGTCGAGGCTGGCTACCAGCCGGAGGTTGCGTACTTTGAATGCTTGCACGAAATGAAACTGATTGTGGACCTGATGTACCAGGGCGGCATGGGCTATATGCGCTACTCGATCAGCGACACCGCCGAGTACGGCGATTACGTGAGCGGTCCACGCCTGATTAATGAGCAGGTGCGTGAAGAGATGCGCCGTGTGCTGCACGAGATCCAGGACGGCACCTTTGCATCACGCTGGATTCTAGAGAATCAAGCAGGCCGTCCCTCATTCCTGGCGATGCGCCGCAAGAATGCAGAGCATCAGATTGAAGAGGTTGGTCGCGAGCTGCGTGCAATGATGCCCTGGCTCAATCCTAAGGATTCCAGGGCGCAGACGAGCGAGAAGTCACAAGAGAAGGCCGAGAGCAAAAAATAAGGGTTGAATCTATTAAGGAGGAAACAAAACCATGGGAGATCCTGCTGTAGTAAAGATTTTTGACACGACATTGCGTGATGGCGAACAGTCACCGGGGGCGACAATGACCACTGCGGAGAAGCTACAGGTTGCGCAACAGCTTGTAGACCTGCGAGTCGATATCATCGAAGCGGGTTTTCCTGCTGCTTCACCTGGAGACCTTGCGGCTGTCAAAGAGATTGCGCGGTCCGTACGTGGTGTCGCTGTTGCTGGCCTTGCGCGAGCCACAAACGACGACATTCAGATTGCCTGGGAAGGTGTACGTGAAGCTGAGCAGCCTGTCCTCCATGTGTTTCTTGCAACCTCCGATATCCATCTTCAGCATAAGTTGCATTTGAGCCGTGAAGAGGCGCTGCAGCGTGTGCAGACTGCGGTCACATATGCGCACAACCTGTGCCCCATCGTCGAATTTTCGGCTGAGGATGCCACGCGCAGCGATTGGGATTTTCTCTGTCAGGTCTTTGAGGTTGCGATTAGAGCAGGGGCAAGCACCATCAACGTTCCAGATACCGTCGGTTATTCCCTGCCTCATGAGTATGAAGCGCTTTTCCGCTATCTACGCGAACGTGTACCTGCGATGGAGGAGGTCACATTAAGCGCTCATTGTCATGATGATCTTGGGATGGCAACCGCAAATACACTGGCCGCGATCAAAGGTGGGGCGCGCCAGGTCGAGGTAACGATCAACGGTATCGGCGAACGTGCCGGCAATACGGCGCTGGAAGAGGTCGTGATGGCGCTACGTACCCGTTCTGATCGTTTCAATGCAGTGGATACACGTGTCGATACAAAGCAACTTCTCTCTGCAAGTCAGTTAGTGAGTAGCTTGACGGGTATTGCTGTGCAGCCTAACAAGGCCGTCGTTGGCTTGAATGCCTTTGCTCATGAAGCCGGCATTCACCAGGATGGTATGCTCAAGAATCGTCTCACCTATGAGATTATGACACCACAGTCTGTCGGCTGGTCCGAGACCAATCTCGTGCTGGGCAAGCATTCTGGTCGTCATGGTCTGGATGCGCGCCTGCGCAAGCTCGGCCACAAATTAAGCGCAGAACAGCTAAAAACTGCTTACGTGCGCTTTATTGCAATGGCCGATGAAAAGAAGTACATCACCGACGCCGACCTGATCTATATTGCCGAAAGCGGAGTGGAAACACCTGCGGCTATATAATGAGGGAAGAGAGTGTACTTTTGTACTTTCCCGCTGCCCTGTATTGTGAAACATGATACAATAACCGTACTTTCAGAAAGGGTGAACTATGCACTCATCATCAGAAAGGCAGGTAGCCGGCGATGGCACTGGCATTACCTGTTGGAGTTACAGTCTTAACACCGGCGACCTCCGCGAATCTGGGTCCAGGCTTCGATAGCCTGGGGCTGGCCTTGCAGCTTTACAATCGCTTTGAAGTTGAGGAATGGAGAGGAGACCCTCTTCATCCAGAGATTGAGGTTCATGGCGCATTAGGAAAGGATCTACCCGTTGGGCCGGACAACATGTTTTTCCGGTCTTTTGCCTTGCTTTTTGAGCAGGCGGGTCTACCCGTTCCTGCCGTGCGTATTCGCATGACGATCAATATTCCTCCTGGCTGTGGGCTTGGCAGTAGCGCGACTGCGGTTGTTGGAGGCCTGGTTGCGGCGAACGAGTGGCTCCGTCCACAGGACCTCTCGGTGTCGCAAGACCATCTGTTGCGTTTGGCAGTTGAGGCCGAGGCGGGCAACCATCCTGATAACGTCGCGCCGGCTCTCCTTGGTGGCCTGGTCGCGACGACGCATCTCAACGGCAATATTCAGGCGATTAAGACGCCCTTCCCGCAAGAACTCAAGGCGGTGATCTTCACTCCTTCGTTCCCGATGGATACAGTAGCCGGGCGAAAATTGCTGCCCGCCAGTTATCCAAAGGCCGATGTGACGTTTAACACTGGTCGCGTGGCGCTGTTATTGACGGCGCTACAGACGGGGCGGTACGAGTTGATTGGCGAGGCCATGCAGGATCGTTTGCATCAGCCGTATCGCCAGGCGTTGTTTCCAGCGATGCCAGATATTATTAACGCAGCTATTGCGGCTGGTGCACATGGAGCTTGCCTTTCTGGTGGCGGTTCATCTCTGATTGCACTTGCCAGTTCTCGCTTTCAAGAAGTGCTGAATGCGATGCAGGAGGCGGCTCGCGCTGCCGGTATTCAGGGAAGCGGGCTGGTGTTACGTGCAGATCAGAATGGTGCGCGAGTGCTCAACACAGCGCGTAGCCGTATACGAAAGGAAGTCAGTGCGCGTTATGGCAATCAATTCTACTGGTCCCCGGACAGGCCAGGAAGGGGACGCGGAGTATCATAGCTCAGCGGTATCCTCTGTATCCCCTGCATCTGATGTGGTTGAGGCTCTCTCCTCAACCACACTCTGTTGTGTTGAATGCTCCACGCTGTACCCTGCGATCGAGCAGGGACGCGCTCCGCGCTATCGTTGTGGCTGCGGTGGTGTGCTGGATGTAGAGATGGCATTTACCCTTCCTGAAACACCTGCTCAATCAGCCTCTCCAGCTCTTTCTGAAACCGGGGCAGATCTCCATGAGCGAACTACAGGAGCGGCGGCCTGGCAACAACTCTTCGAGACACGTCTTGCCACTTCAGCAACCTGGCCGACACAAATGGAGAAACGGCTCGTCGATTATAGTGGGGTCTGGCGCTATCGCGAGCTGCTCTTGCCCGCCCCCGAACAGTATATCGTGAGTCGCCCCGAAGGGAATACGCGTTTGTATCCTGTGGGGATAGCGCAATCTGCTTCTGGACGTGCAGGTCATCGTCAGATCGGTCTGTATGCTGGTCTGGAGCACTTCTTCCTCAAACATGAGGGGGAGAATCCAACTGGCAGCTTTAAAGATCGCGGTATGACTGTGGGTGTGACGATGGCGGCTCTGCTCGGTGCAAACGCTGTCGCCTGCGCGTCTACTGGCAACACCTCGGCTTCGCTGGCCTCGTACGCGGCACAGGCTGGTCTGCGGGGCATTGTCTTTCTTCCAGCCGGCAATGTTGCCGGAGGGAAACTGGCGCAGACGCAGGCGTATGGAGCGCAGATGGTGCAGATTCAGGGCGATTTTGATGCGGCGATGCGCCTCGTTGAACAGGTCTGTGACGAACTGGGTATCTATCTGCTCAATTCGCTCAATCCTTTTCGGGTTGAGGGACAGAAAGCTATCGCCTTTGAGCTGTTGCAGCAGTTAGACTGGCAGGCCCCCGATTGGCTCGTGCTACCAGCAGGAAATCTGGGCAACACCTCCGCGATTGGCAAGGCGTTGCGACAGGCGCGACAGCTTGGCTTGATCGATACTCTGCCACGTATCGCCTCTATTCAGGCCGCCGGAGCCAATCCTTTCTATCGCAGTTTCAAACAGGGCTTCGCGCGTCGTGAGTCGGTGCAGGCGGATACTGTAGCAACCGCGATTAAGATTGGCAATCCTGTCAGCTACACACGGGCTCGTCGGGTAATTGAAGAGAGCAACGGCCTGGTCATGGAGGTCAGTGACGCCGAGATTCTGGCGGCGAAAGCGGTCATTGATCGTGCCGGAATCGGGTGTGAGCCTGCCTCCGCCGCAACGCTCGCGGGAGCACGTAAGCTGGTTGAGCAGGGAATTATACAGCGTAGTGAACGTGTCGCTGGCATTTTGACAGGAAACTTGCTCAAGGACAGCATAACGGGTATTCCGCAGGAGCTAGAGGCACGTGTTGTGGAGCCTACCTTTGAGGCTGTTAGGAGTGTACTCGTTCAATGAAGCTTACTACTCAGGAAACCCCCTCGTTGCCGGCTCTCGCGCAGGAGCAAGAGCCACCTAAGAGAGCGCAAAGGCTGCGCTCCTGGCTCTTCTCCTGGGAGATTTATCTGCTGCTTGCCGTCGCGTCGTTTTTACGCCTGTACGGGATACAACGCACGGAGTTTGATGCAGATCAGGCTGATATCTTTCGCATGGCTCACGACGCGCTAAGCCATGGACATCTTGTCGCAACCAGTAACATTGCATCCATCGGGATTTATAACCCTCCCGGTATTATCTATGCATTGATGCTTTCCGCTCTATTCAGTCCAAATCCACTCTGGGGAGCAGTTGAAACGGCGCTGCAGGGGATTCTGGCGGTGTTGTTGACCTACTGGTTTACACGTCGCTACTATGGACGGTTCGCTGCAACTATTGCCTCTTTCATCTATGCGGTGGCAGGGATACCCATCGCATATGCACGCTTTATGTGGAACCAGAATCTGCTCTTATTTTTTGTGCCCCTATTTATGGTTGTGATCTTTCGCGGGGCAGTGGATCGACGGAGGGGCTGGCTAGCATTTGCCCTGCCTCTCTATGGTTTGCTTTTCCAGTGGCATGGTTCCGGCCTGCTGCTCGCTGCACCACTGGTCCTGGCGGTTCTACTCGCCCCACGCACAATACGTATCCGTGATATTCTTATCGGCGTAGTTGGAGTGCTGTTTATCTACTCTCCTTATATCTTCTGGCTGGCGAAAACGCGATTTCAAGATATCTCAATTCTGTTAAGTTCCTCACAGAAGAAACCTATGATTGATAGTCAGGCCTGGCTCTTCTATCAGCACTTTCTGCGGCCCTATCCTTATGAACAACAGTTGAACAATGTGGCCTCTCCTCTCTATCGGTATGTGATGTTCTTTGGTTGGGTTCTTCCGATTTTGTTAGCACTGGTGATTGCAGGGATAGTGCTTGCACTGGTCCTGGCACTCCGACCAGGTAGTCCTCGGAGCGCAACGGATACGGATAGAAAGCAGTCTCCCTGGCAGCTACTCTGGCGCTGGTGGCTCGATCTAAGCTCATCACCAGAGCGCTGTGGCCTACTGCTGCTGGTTGTCTGGCAGGTGGTGCCATTGCTCTATCTGTCGCGTCACACGTTCCCGATGCAAGCACACTACCTGATTATCTTTCTGCCGGGTCAATTTATGCTGGTCGGCTTCTTTCTCTCCCGTCTGACAGGCTGGTTACGGCATGTAGGTGGCTGGGCAAATGTTGGGCGTTATGTGGTCTATTACCTGGCAATTTTGCTTGTGCTGTTCCACTTCCTTGCCAGTACCGCGTCCGTTCTTGATATGGCGCGTGGGATCGAATACGATGGCCGTGGCATAACGTATTTTAACGATCTGTCGGCGTTACAGCGGGCCTTGGGGAGAGCCGATACTATTGCGCAACAACGGCACCTAAAACGCGTGTTTGTGCTGACAGACTTTGCCACACGCAACTCTTTGCGCTATTTGAGCCAGAATATGCGTACTCCGTCTGTCACAGCAGATGATGGCTGTTTACCGATGCCGGGTCCAGAGACGGGGCCGGCCGTTCTTCTCACACCACCCTATAATGGTGATCTCTTCGGGCTGTTATCCTCGAACTATATCAAAGCAACGCTGCTGGAGAAGCCGGAGCATCCCGGTGGTGAGCCATTCCGCATCTATCTCCTCAATCCTTTGTCAACACCTACGGCTGAGGCAAAAGGCACTGGCGATGTACAATTCCTGGATTGGTATCCGCTCTCGATCAATGACCAGCCACGCCTGCTGACGCGCTGGCGCTTCCTTCGACCGCTTGATCCCGCGTATCGCACAACTCGTGCGTACAATGTGCAGATGTCTCCCAGTGTTGATCCGCAGAATGCTCCAAAATGGACGTGTAATGCTACCGCATGGTATGCAGGTGATCAGGTCGTAATTCCCTTCCATTCGCGAAATGATTTGCCCGCATCTATCACGCTCAAGGCAACCACAACTTCTTCAGAACCGTATCTGCTATCCACGCGCATGTTTGGATTGCTGCCTCAGCCATTAGTCTTTGACAGCTTCAAACAGGTAGATGCGCCTGAGCGACCACTCTCACTGGCTGATGGAAAACCTGATGTAACTGTGTCGCTTGTCAGGCCGTAGCAAGCTGACAGTGAAAGGCGATGGGGAGTAAGCGCCGCGTAAGGAAACGGATGTGCTTAGAGAGCAACCTAGAGCAAGGGAGGCGGCGAGAGAGCCGTGCAAGGCAAAGGACGCCGTGAGAGAGCTGCGCAAGGAAACGGATGTGTCGGGGGGAGACAGCGGGCGCGCTAATGCACTTCTACAAATTAATCCAGATATGGTAGGCTAAGAGAAAACGCTCAAAGGAGGACGTATGGCTCAAGCCTATCAGCTCGGATTATCGGAGAGTCAAGAGCAGGAGTTACGTCAGGCACGCGATCATCATCCCAAAGCCTATTCTTCCACTTTGGGAGTATCTATAGTCTTGGCGAGAGTGAGAAGCACTACTTTCTGCACGGTCTGTTCGTATATATGATAGGTGTGAAGAGATGCTTGTAGCTTGTTTGCAGAATTGAACATCGCGTAGAGAGCGTGCTTGCCTCACTCCCTACGCGCCGGTCGTTTCAGCCATCTTTGGACATGTGACCTTACGCGAAATGGATTGAAGCTTGCCTCACTCCTATACGCACCAGTTGTTTCTGCTTTCTCCTGACGCTTGTGAAAGTACTTAAGTGAGACAAGCATTCTCCCTACATAGCAACTATCCGAACTTTTGGGTCGAAGAGGCTTCTGTGAGAAACATAAAACGCTTTCGAGATCTGATTCCACCGTGGCAGATGCCTGCTGATCCAGTGCAGGCCGTGTGGTGGTTTCTGCACTGGCTTTTGCAATTGCTGACGCGTATCTTCTGGCTACCAGTCATTGGCATGGTATTGTACGAGACGGTGAATAACTGGCGTATCACAGGGCCGTGGAATGGGATCACCAGTGGCATTATTACATTGGGTGTGGGTCTGCTTGTATGGGCGGTCTTATATGTTGTGCTCTTCACCGTCAACGTAGTGACGCGGGTCTCACGTGTCTTCTCGACTGTGAACCAGTTTCAACAGACGTATAGGAACTACAGCTCCTCTAACCCCTTCTCATCATTCTCTCGCTCTACCGAAGAACCAAATGTCGTCGAAGGCTCGGTCTCCGACGTTGAGGAACCGCCTCAACAGCAACAACGAGAGAGAAGGAAGTAAGCACTCAACATACCAGTTGTGAAGTTAAGAGTCCTGTTACTGGCTGTAGAGTGCTTTGGGCTAATGCGCGTGCAAATGGTCTGCTGTCCTTCTAAAGGAAGATGCTACCTGCTGCCTCTATTCTCTGTCCGTTGACCCGATAGGTCTCCTCCGAGAGTAGTGTCGCGACGAGACTTCCAATGTCTTCTGGCTGGCTGAAGCGACCAAGTGGAGTCTGTGAGGCAAGTTGCTGGTTGACTATCTCGTTATCACGAACGAGGCCGCCTCCAAAATCTGTGGCTATGGGACCAACGGCTACGACATTTAGCTGCTCGCTCGTATGCGTGCTTGAACAGACCTCACGTTAAAAAACGCAAGTTCTGTTCAAGCAGACTCTCTCCATTGAGCTAGACCAACAGCTTCCTCGATGAGCGTGCTTTCCTGCTAGCTTGATCGCTTTGGTTTATTTGGAATCCATGTCGAAGTAGTAATCCTGATCGAGATCTTCCAGGAGAGTGGGTTGCACGGGCTGCCACCCCAACATCTGTTGGGTCAGCGTACTTGATGCTGAGCAGTCCATTGAGAAGAAGTAGCTAAGCCAGCCGAAGTGTTCGTTGGCTTCCTCGACAGGGAGAGCAACAACTGGAATGTTGAGGCGACGGCCAATGACGCCCGCGATGTCACGCACTGGCACTCCTTCCTCGGCGACCGCGTGAAGACGTGAGCCTGCTGGCGCGCTTTCCAGTGCCAAACGGTAGAGATGTGCAGAATCGAGTCGGTGTACAGTGGACCAGCGATTCGATCCGTCTCCTGGATAAGCTGATACGCCCTTCGCGCGAGCAATGTCGATGAGGAACGGGATAAACCCATGATCGCCTTTGCCATGAACCGATGGTGGATTGCGCACGAGCGATACGCGTACACCGCGCGAGGCCAGCGCTAATGTGACTTTTTCCAGGCCAGCACGAGGATACTCCGCAGCCAAATTGGGGTCCATCGCGTCCTTCTCCGTTGCAGGACGACCTGGCGACATAAGAACAATCCCGAAGGTCACAACAAGCGGGCGATCAGATCCAGCAAGTGCGGCGCCAAGCGTCTCGATGGCATGTCGATCAGTTTCAGCAGCACCAGCAAGGTCAGAGAAGTCATGAACGTAGGCGGTATGAATCACACCGTCCGCAGCAGCAGCCCCACTGTGTAGGCTGTCAAGATCATTGAGCGCGCCGCGATGCACCTCTGCTCCAGCAGAGGCGATTGATGCAGCGGCTGCATCTGAACGAGCCAGTCCCAGGACCTGGTGCCCTGCCTCGATCAACTCGCGGACGATAGCGGAGCCGATAAAACCTGTTGCGCCGGTAACGAAAACTCTCATAGGTAAATTCTCCATTAGACTTAATATAGAGGCTTCAGGTGTGCAGCTAGACTACATATGAACTGGTTTGGTTAGCAGTAACCACTGCCGACGAGCACAAATCTGGTTTCGTTGGACAGGTTTTACTGGTTCGGTAGGCACGTCTAGGATGGTTCTACTCACCTGCTCTGCTATTAGTGTATAATGAGAGGCATGTTTTAACGAGATAAGCATTTATTCTAGAACTGACACTTCTAGCTTATGGTCACCTCGCTGATTGGAGAATGTCGCGTGCCTATGAATCAATTGGAGTTGGATCGTCATCACGAACTAGCTGAGTTCTTGCGGATACGTCGCGCACGCGTATCGCCGGAACAGGTCGGATTACCAAGAGGGGCGCGTAGGCGCACACCTGGTTTACGGCGGGGAGAAGTGGCTCTACTCGCTGGAGTAAGCCCTGAGTGGTACACCAGGCTTGAGCAGGGACGGGATATTAACGTCTCCGTGCAATTGTTGGAAAACCTGACGAGAGTCTTGCAACTGGACGCGAACGAACGCGCACATCTATTTTTGCTAGCACTCAGACAGCCTCCTCCCGTCGAGACGTTCTCACCAACGACGATCAGCCCGATCTTGCAACAGTTTCTCAATCAACTGGGGACGATTCCAGCATGCGTCGTTGATGCTCACTTGACTCTTGTGGCCTGGAATGCCGCATTTTGCGTTGTTTTTGGCAACTACACATCACGCTCGGAGCGAGAGCGAAACTTGATCTGGAGATTATTCACATCCCCTCTCCCGCAGCAAGGTCGCGAGGAGTGGGAGGAACTTGTGCGCGTGTATCTGGCACAATTTCGTCTCGAATATGGTCGTTTCATCAAAGATCCCTGGTGGGCCGAACAGATCGCAGAATTGAGCCGGATCAGTCCACTATTTCGGGAATTATGGGTCCGTCATGATGTGATTAACGTCTCGGAGGGACAGAAAACGATGCATCATCCGCTTGTCGGAGAGTTAATCTTTGATTTTCTCTGGTTCCAGACGGTCGATTCCAGCAATCTGCGCCTGCTGATTCACACGCCGCGTAGCAACTCTAAGACAGCCAATAAAATCGAGCAGCTTCTGGACTTTGAGGCTGGACGGAATGTGCAGGCCACACCAGAGGCTGTCTCCTCATGATGAGTTTGAGGGATAAGTAATGAGACTCTCTCCCCTGGATGTATCGCAACTCTCCGCATCATGGTCGTTTGCCGATCGGTGGTCTCTGACTCCGCTAGCGGGCGGCATGAACAACTTTACATGGCGTGTAGAAACCTCTGACAGGCAACATTATGTATTACGCCTTGGGCCAGATCTTACGCGTCTTGCCAGCCGACAATATGAAGCTGCTCTGCTCCAAGCGTTAAGTGCGAAGGAGTTGCCATTTCTTTTGCCAGTGCCAATTCCAACTCGCAGTGGAGAACTGCTTGTGACGTGTAAGTTAGAGATAGGTGTCTCTGCTATTGCAACGTTGCATCCTTTTTTGCCAGGCACTCCACCGGATCGCAATGATCCCCTCAGTGCAACTAAGGCAGCGGTAGCACTGGCACAACTTGACCTTGCACTTGCCAGTCTTCCCGGGCTGCAACTCTCCGGCGAGGTCCAATCTCTGCCAACCTTTGGCGAGCTTCTGCATGGGCGTGTGCACATCTCAGATCCACT
>DAOUDD010000146.1:0-7335 GCA_034431765.1 Ktedonobacteraceae bacterium
CTCGCTTCAGCGTCTTCGTAGGGACCAGCATTCATGGCGTCCGCTTCGTCGAGCGGCGCGCATGTAAGCCCTCGTTGCTTACGTTAGTGCGCATGGGAGCGAGGCAAGCGCGCTCTCATGCACAGCTACCATTTACACTACGTGAAATGTATCGACCGTTACCGCCCCACCACGGAACGCAGCTCTTTCACCACCAGCTCCAGTTGTGCCGCCGCTTCGGTAGCTGAAGTTGCACCCTGATGCAACTGGTCGGTCACCTGCGTGGCTACTTTCAGTGCTGTGGAAAGCTTCTGATTGCTGGTGCTCTGATATTCGGTAGCGTTTGCCAGGTATTTGATTGTGCTGAGATCCCGTTCCAGAGCCTTATCTACCTGGCGCGGGTCGATCTGTCGCCAGTGCCGGGCAAGCTCTACACTCCCCTCGCTTAGCTGCTGCAAGGCCATCTTCGAGGCATCGGTATAGTACTGAACCGCTTTCATCCCCACCTGTGACGAGTCAACCACCCAGCGCTGCTCTGTTGCAGCCTCCTGCTGGTTGGTCGCCAGATCTGTCAGGGCTGAACTACTGCTACGCAAACTTTCAACGGCACGCAGAATAGGCTTTGTCAGCCCTCGACCAGCCAGAACACCACCTATAGCAACAATCAGAGAGAAGGCAAATGCGGAAATGATCAGCAGGAGAGTCTGCTGGTTCGCCAGCGAAGTGACAGTGTTGACCGGGCTAAGCACAAAGTAGTTCCACGGCACAACCTCTTTATCTGTGCTCTGGCGCACAATCTGAAAGGAATCTCGCTCCCCCGCTGGCTGCGCCTGGAAGGTCGAGACAGAACTCTGTTGACGCAGCGAACTCACCACATTATTATCCTCTAAGACCGATAGTGTGCCGCTACCATTGAAGCGCTTCTCCTGGTCAATCTGCTGCTGCACATCTTGCGGCAGTTTTGCCACACTTGTGAAACGACGCTTAGCTTGTGTATCAGCAATGCGTACACCATTCTCATCGACGATAAAGGCATAACTGCCGGCCCCGTTATTTTCCAGGTCCTTCTGCACAATCTCGTTCCAGATGTAGTCCAACGTGAGTGTCGAGCGGATAAACCCGATTATTGTCGGCTGTACATTCTGCGCCTCTGGTTGTCCATTTGTGATCGGCGAGTAGATATCAACTGTCGCCTTCTTCTGCAACCGGTCCTTCGTGTCAGGGCCATAATAGACAGGAGAGATGACCGACTTCCCCGCATTGACCTGTCCCAATAGATCCTGCGACACATAGCTCTGTCCATGCTTCTGTGGATCAAGCGGGTAAGAGAGCCGCAGGTTGCCTGTCTTATCGAAAAGCGCCCAGAGCTGATAGTCTTTGTTCTTAAAAACACCCGCGCCAAGACCATACTTTGCATGTGTGGCGGCATCTCTATAGGTAGGTATGGGAGTTTCTGGAGGAGGTGGGAGCAGGAGAAACGATTGTATGCTGGGAACCTGGGCTAGCGTCTGTGCATCGCCAATTCGTTCCTTCAAATAGTTGTTGATAACCTGAACGCGTGTTTGCGCATCACTCGCCATCGCCTTGTTTGCTTGTTCAATCAAAGCTGGACGCGTTACAAAAATAGTGAAAAAGAAAATAACAGCGAGTGGTACAATTGCGGCAAGTACAAGACCCAATGATATGCGTGCAGGAAGGGGAAACAAGGATCGTTTGTTTGAATACGTATTTTCCGTGGTACTAGCCATCTTAGCCTCTACCTTTTCCTATCGTTGAATAACACCAATGCGCTCCAGATCGTGGAGGAGCATTTGTACTTCTGACGGTTGTCGGCCTATTAAACGCACAAACTCCGCAAATGCTCTGCGACCATCAATGAGTAAGAACAAGCGCAGGTGAAGGCGCGAAAGTCCTGTATCACGGAGTCGGCGTAAACTTTCTTCATCTCCAAGTGTTCGTCGTGGGCTACTTTCATCAGTATAGAGCCGTGGCAAGCGCCCGGTGGTCCGATCAGAGAGCTGTAGCTTCTCCAGCGCGCCTGTTGAGGAAGGCAGCGGCGAGGTAATGCGCAGACTTGTTTCGCGTCTCTCCTCTGTTCCTGTTATTATTGGTCCTGGCAATGGACCTGTCTCCTCATCTGTCTCCTCAAAAAGGAAACGGCACTGGCGCCACATCTTGAGTACATCAGCAGCGGGCTTGCCACTGAGTCCTCCACAGGAAGCTTCAGTGATCTGTCCCCGCATAAAGCGCATCTCACCATGCTCTTGCCTTCCGCCGTCCCCACGATCAATCGTGAGCACGCCGGTTTTACGCCCAAGCTCAATGACCTCTATTATATGAAGGAGTTGATCGGTGATGATGCCTCGTTTTTGCACCATGTCTGCTCTGACCTACCTTGTGACAAGCACTTCAAACAGTATTCATACAGTCCCACTACACTCTTCAAATAACCCATCTTAGCTTATCATATTAGCATATTTCTATTAAAAAGAAAGAGGGATGATACGCAACACGATAGCTTTGTAGCCCTGTCTTTCGAGCGCCAGGAGCGGTAGAAGAGCGTTGAAAAACGAAATCAACGGCTGCTAACTTCCATTTCAACATAGTACTTCTTGTCTATTTCTGTTCTATCTACCCGACGCTCGATGGCGGGAAGAGATGCGTTGTTCCTCCATATTTTTATTGACCACGTCCCAAAACTGGGTTATACTGCTTGCGCTTTCGGAAGAAAGAAGAAGGGCACGACGCGCTTCTTTCCAATCCATTCCAGGAATATGACTATAACCATAGCTATATTTCCGGCGAGATGCGATAATGTATTTAATTCAAAATACGGTTCCTCCAGGTTCACAACGATGTGCGCTGAGACAGGCGAGGATCTTGTACCCATGTTGCGCTTCTCTCATCAGCCTGATCAAAGAAATGACGTGCAGCATGAGAAGCATGACACGTAGTATGCAAGCAGGGAGCATTTGTTGATGGAGTCTCACAACCTCTCTCAGCCTTCCAGGGCCCAGTCCACTCTGAGAGGATTTAGCGACGGCGGGCCACAGGCCGAACATCTCTCTGTGACAGAGTTAGCCCAGCGTTGCTCTGAGGAGACGAATAAGTTTCTTAAGCAGAACGCTTCCAATGATCGCTTCTGTCTGGAGCTGTTTCGCAGGGCTATTATTATTCGCGACGATAACGCATGGGCTTCTATTTATCAACAGTATGCACCTCTCGTATTGACCTGGGTCACACAGCACCAGAGCGCGACCCCTCTCCTCGGTCAGGAGGGAAGTGCGCCACTGGTTAACGCTGCCTTTGCCAAATTTTCACAGGCCCTCACTCCCACCAAAATCAGCAACTTTGATACGTTGGCCGCGCTGCTGAAATACTTGAAAATGTGTGTGCATAGCGTTGTTGCTGATGAGGTGCGCTCCCGCCAGGCGCGTCAATTTGAGGATACATTGGAAACCATTGAACAGGAACCGGCCGGCGACGATCCCGCTGATGATGTCGTTTCCAATATTTCAGCACAATACCTCTGGCAAATTATTCAGGAGGAGCTGCATCGCGATGACGAGCGGATGTTGATCTATCTCGCCTATGTGCAGGGAATGAAGCCAGGTGAGATCAGCAGTCAGCATCGTCGGCTCTTTCCAACGGTTGATGATGTCTACCGTATTAAACGCAATGTGCTTGAACGCCTGCGCAGAAATCGACGTTTGCAGATGCTCTTCCACCCGTAATTCGTTCGTGTGCGCAATTTGCCAGCCCGAAAATGCGCTGTTCGTCCGTTTATTCTGGCGAAGAGATTATGATCTTAGACATCCTTCTGTACATACATACTATACATATCGCCCATGGTGTAGTGCGTCCTCCATACAGAGACGTTCTGCTGAACCTATACCCTAATTACAGTAGAGGAAACGCTCATGGAGTGTAGTAAACCCGGTGCCGTCAGTGACGCGGAACTTCTTGCCTACCTCGATGGAGAGCAGGTGCGCCCTGCTGTCCCCGAACACGTTGCGCAATGCGCGTATTGTTCATCTCAGGTGGCGAACTACCGCCGCATCGACCACCAGCTTCTCCAGAAACTCTATCGCTGGGATTGCCCTTCGAGTCTGGAGCTTGGAGAATACCAATTGGAAGTTCTGAGCCTTCAAAGAAGGGCTGAGATTGCTTCCCATCTGCGTTCATGCGTTCTGTGCTCATCGGAGGTCGCTACGCTGTCGGATTTCCTGGCCTTTGACCCCATACTGCGGGAACCAGTTCTTTCAGCACAGAACAGTGCACAGCCAGTCGTATCGTCAAATCATCACGTGGAAACGGGTGTACCACGCCTACTGGATTCCGCTCGTGAACACGTTGTGAGCGGGGCACGACGCGTTATTGCTACTTTGCTACCACCACAGCCAATTCTCGCCTATTCACGCGATCTACGCGCACAGGCTCCGGCAGTTGATTCCTGGCCGCGCCGCTATACAGCGGAGGATGTGAGTATTTCGCTGCAAGTCGAGCGTGCTCCACACGCTTCTCAGCGGCCCGCCCCTTTACAACTGCTCGGCTTTGTGACGCGCAAAGGGACGACACTGGAAGCGCTGCAGGGCACTCCAGTTCATCTGATCCCCTCGACTGAGACAGCAGCTCAGTCAGCATCGACGGATATGCAGAATATCGACGAACTTGGGAATTTCGTCTTCTCACCACTTGCCCCAAACACCTATTCCCTGGAACTCCAATTTCCTGAAGGCGTGGTCGTTATTGAACAGATTACACTTCCTGGAAACGCTGATACGCCATGACTCCCCAGGATCTTACGGCAGCCCTGGCGCAGATGAATGAGGAGCAAGGACGACATCTCTTACAAGAGCAGCTTCCCCGCTACAGTGATGTCGCCCTTGAACGGTTAATCTACTATCTGAAGCGCGAGGCAGACCGCCAGTGGGCCTGCGACGCTCAACGCTCTTTCACTCTCTCCGGTCACTTGCTCTTTCTTGGCAAAGCCACCCACAACAAGCATTGTTACGCGCTTGGCCTGATGGCGCGGGGTGATGCGCTGCGCCGTATGGACCGCGATCTGGAAGCGCTGCCGTTCTTCGATGCGGCAGGAGAAGAGTTTCTGGCCCTTGGCGATGAGGTAAGCTGGGCACGGACGCGCTTTGGACGCGTGAGTTCCTGCTTTCGTTTGAACCGCACGACTGAAGCTCTACGTGACGCGGCGAAAGCGCACGATATCTTTCTGCGTCACAATAAGCTGCGTCGTGCCGCACAGATCGATGTGAATGCGGCAATGATCAACTACGAGTTGGGCCAGTACGATAGCGCGCTGCGCCTCTTTGATCGCGCTATCGAGACCTATAGCCGCCTGGAAGACGACGTTGCGCTCAATATCGCACGTGCACAGGGAAACAAGGCTCTGACCCTGGCTGCACAGGGGAAGTTCCGCGAATCTATCGCGCTGCACAAACAGGCCCGCGCCACCTTTGCCGCTCACGGTGAACGCCAGGAGATCGACGTTGCGCGTGAAGACCTTAACATTGCCGAGAACTATGCCGCGCAGGGCCACTATAGCCAGGCGCTCCTCCTCTACAATCAGAGCCGCGCGCTCTTCCAGAAGCACGGGCTTGAACTGGAGGCGGCAGAGGTTGCACAGGTAATGTGTGCCTGTATGGTTCGCCTCAACCGTACACGCGAGGCCTACGAGTTGGCGGCTGAGACGGTCTCCTTCTTCCGCTCCTCCTCCGGCCCACGCCACAATCTTGCCCGCTCGCTGATGCACCAGGCCTCTGCCGCCTCCCTGGAAGGAAACTTTGCGGAGGCCGACGAGATGCTGCGCGAAGCCAGCATTCTGCTTGAGGAGGGGGGTTTTGTCCGCCTGGCTGCGCTTGCTCGCCTGCGCCGTGCGGAACTCTACTTCGCGAATGGAAACCTGGCCGCCAGTCTGCGCGAGGCCGAATACGTGGCAGATGTGTTTGCCGAACAGGAGGACCTGCCTCACCTGGCGCAGGTAATGCTTTTGCAGGCCAGGATCGCTGAGGCACAAAACCGCGATGCGTTGGCTCAGGATCTCTGCAATCAGGCGCTCGATGTTGCTCAGGGTCAGGGATTGCTTGATCTTCAGTATCGCTGTTTCGATCTCCTTGGTCACCTCGCTGAGCAACATGGCGACCTTGCAACCGCCGCGAAAGCGTATGATCGTGCGATTTCAAGCATCGAGGAGGTGCAGGGCCGCCTGGTCCTCGACGAACGCGTTAGCTTTCTCGAAGACAAAGAGAGTATCTACCAGCGCGCCGCATTACTGGCTTTACAGCGTGGCAGCAAGGACTCAGCCCTTATTTATGTCGAAAAGGCAAAATCGCGTGCGCTGGGCGACTACCTGCGCAACAATATCGACATCCGTCTCCGCGCTGGCGACGCGGCGGGCGAGGTCATTCTCGACGACCTGGCACGGCTGCGCGAGGAGCAGGCCTGGTTTAGCTCGATTGTCTACAATACCGAGGACGAGGCCAATCTGAGCGATACAGCTATTCTGCGCCGTCACGCTATCGAGCCAGAGGTCGCACGGCAAGAGATGCAGCGCCGCGAGCGCAAAATCGAGCACCTGCTAGAGCAGATGCAGCTTCGGGCGGCAGGAGATTTCGTTGCCCGTCCACAGGCACGATGGACGAATAAGATTGTCACCTCGCTCTGGCCCAAACTGCCAGCACAGACATTGATGCTGGAATACTATCTCGTTGACCAGGATCTCTATATCTTCTACCTTACGCGCCAAGGGGTGGATGTGCGTCACGTGCCGGGCGCACAGCCTCAGCTCGAACGGCTCTTCTCGCTCTGGCGTGCCAATCTGGACATGGCCTCTGCCGCCGCCGCCTCCAGCGAACGCAGCGTCAGCTTTGCAGGCCTGCAAGAGAACAGCCTGGGCCTGCTGCGCCGACTTTACAAGCTGTTGCTACAGCCAGTGGAGGATCTGCTGCACACGCGTGAGCATCTCGTCATCGTCCCCTATGGTCTGCTGCACTATCTGCCGTTCCATTGTCTCTTCGACGGCGTGCAATTCCTCGTCGAGCGCCTGCACGTCTCTTATCTCCCCTCCGCCGCCTTAATGGACATCTGCCGGCAGCGTGGCGAACGCATTCGCGCCAAACATCTTCCCCTGGAGCAATCCCTGGTCATGGGCCTCTCTGATGGAGGTCGGCTGGTCTACGCAGTGCAGGAGGCCGAAACGGTCGCGCAACAACTGCACGCACCCGCCCTGCTCAATGAAGCCGCCACCACCCTACAAATCCAACAGCGTGGGGCACACAGTCCGATTGTCCATATCGCTGCGCACGGACTCTTCCGGCTCGACTCGCCCAACTTCTCCTCTAT
>DAOUDD010000147.1:0-4433 GCA_034431765.1 Ktedonobacteraceae bacterium
CTGGCAGTACCGCACGGCGGATGCACGCATCAAACTTAAACGGCTCTATCCGGTACAACAACCTGATGCTCAGCCTCCTGGGCCTGTCGTGTGACACTCTGAGGTAGTTGGAGCAGTCACACAGTCATAAGGCATGTGAATATGGTATGCTGATAGAGCGAGTAGCTTCTCTATTTCGTACCCTGTCAGTGATAGTTATCAGAAAAACCAGAGGGATAAAGCAGGGACACGTCGATGCAGAAGGAGAGCATGTATGTCGTCTAAGCCTAATCTCCGATTACGACAAGTACGCGTGCTGCGTGGTTGGTCACAGGCGAAACTCGCTCAGGAGCTGGGTGTCGCGAGCTATACTGTGAGTCGTTGGGAATGTGGTGAATCGCTCCCACAACCGGTCTTTCGTGAAAAGCTTTGCAGGCTCTTCGGCAAAACAGTTCAGGAGCTTGGCCTGTTCGTTCCTACAGAAGACCTACTTCCAGGACAACCCCAAGATCTTTCGCATCCTCCATTGTTATCAGAAAGTGGCTCTCCTCCCCCGCCTCTCGACGATCCGACTATTCCCCCTCCCTTCAGAACAGGCGCAAAGCTAATAGGGCGCGACACTATCCTGCAAGAACTTAAGGAGAGACTGTGCCAGCAGGAATCGAGTTGCATCTCGCTGTATGGCTTGCCTGGCGTAGGCAAGACCACATTGGCAGCAGCGCTGGCTCACAATACTCAGATCCGTCAGCATTTTTCTGCTGGTATCCTCTGGGCTGGCCTGGGTCCACAGCCTGATGTTCTAGAACACCTGATGCGCTGGGGCACATTACTGCGCATTCCCAACGGCCAGCTTAGTCAGGCCCACAGTATCAGGGAACGTGCAATGCTGATCCGCAACGCCATCGGGCAACAACAGCTCCTGCTGGTCATCGACGATGTCTGGCAGGCAAGCGATGCGCTGGCTCTGCTCGTCGGTGGTCCTTCCTGTGCCATCCTGCTCACCACCCGTTTCCCCGCTTTGGCTCTTGAGATCGCTAACGATCAAGCGGTCTCAATTGCCGAACTGAACGAACAGGAGAGCATTCACCTCTTAGAGCACTGGGTGCCTCAGTTAAACGAGCAAGAGCGTTCCACCACTCGCACACTTGCTCTCTCCGTCGGCGGACTGCCTCTGGCCCTGACGCTGATGGGTAAATACCTCAAAGTGCATGCCTACAGTGGACAATCAGGTCGCATCCGCTCAGCTCTGCAACGTTTGTATGATGTAGAGAACCGCTTCGAACTCACTGCTCCACAAGCTCTTGCCGAAAGCTCCTCTAGCTTGCAGCAGACGGCGCATTCTCCGCTCTCTCTGCACGCCATCATCGCCCTCAGTGAGCAGCAATTAGACCCGCTGGCACAGCGTGCCCTGCAAGCGCTGGCGCTTTTCCCTGCCAAGCCCAATAGTTTCTCGGAGGAGGTTGCTCTAGCCGTAATAGATCTGCCTGTGAAGGTGCTTGACTGCCTTAGCGATGCTGGACTACTGGAAAGTAGCAGTGAGGGGCGGTACACTCTGCACCAGACCATTGCTGACTACGCCTGTCTCCAGACCATTGATAGTAGTGTGCAAGAGCGCTTTGTCGCCTGTATGGTTACCTTTGTTCAGCAGCATAGGCAGGACTATGAGCACCTTGATATGGAAAATCGCAATATTCAGGCTGCCTTAGATCTGGCTCTGACGCGGAAGATGAATGAGCACTTCGTAGAAGGTGTTCTGGCCTTTCTTTACTTTCTTAGAACATGTGGGCGACTTGCTGTCGCGAAACGCTACCTCCACTCCGCTTTGCTGGTAGCTCAGCAAGCGGACAACCTCAGATGGCAGATTGAGCTTCTTTGCGAGTTAGGGATAATTCAGCGTTTTCAGGGTAACAACGATAAAGCAGAGCAGGTAGCTCAGCAAGTACTGGCCTTGCTTCGCTGCCATCCGCATGATTCTTGTCTCGTCCAAACCCTTCGTCTGCTGGGAAGTATTGCGGGTGATAGTGGAAATAGTGTTCAGATGGAACACTATTTGCAGGAAGCACTGACTCTAGCGCGCGCGCTTGCCGAGAAAAAACTTGTTTGCTTGTTACTCATGGATATAGGGATGGTTAAAGAGGAGCACGGCGATTTTGCTCTCGCAGAAGCTCATTATAGAGAAGCCCTGGCGCTCGTATATGAGTTGCAGGATAACATAAAGATCAGTCTCACTCTAGGTAACCTTGGCGATCTTTTTGCGCAACAAGGAAGATATCAAGAGGCAGAGCAGTGCTACACCGAAGGGCTAGCCCTTGCTCGTCAGCATAACGCTACTGATTATATCTGCTTTCACCTTAATAACTCTGCGGAAATGGTACTTGCGCAAGGAGAATATGATCGTGCAGAAAAGTATCTGCAAGAGTCCTTGAGTTTGCTCAATCGTGTAAGTAACATGTGGCACATCGTCTGTACCTATCAGATCGTAGGTGAACTACATCTCAAATTAGAGCAGTGGGAGAAAGCATACAGCTACTTTGAGCGTGCACTTCACAGTGCCTCTAATAACCGAAAAGAGCAATCTTACATTTTCTACGGACTGGCGCGTGCACAAGCGGGGCAACAGCACTTCGATGAGGCACGAAACCTGGGGGAGCAAAGCCTGTCCCTCTTTGAGGAGATGGGGTATTTCCAGGCTAAGGAGGTTCGGCAATGGCTCAATACTCTCCCCTCGCCGCTTCCACAGTAAACGGTCAAGGATAGAGGCAGGCTGAGGGGGGGGCGGAGGAGGTGGGATTCGAACCCATGATTCGGTTTATCTCGTCCATTACTGTCTCTGTCGGTCTATCCTGAGCTTAAAAATCGGGCGGTAGTCTACCAAAATCAACGCTTCTCACTGGTAGTCTACCGTCTTTGCTGTCAGTTTTGCTGTCAAAAAGAATTGCCAAATTGATCGTATATGTCACATTCATAGTATGTACGTCCACAGACTCATCTAATCATGAGCAGCGAGAACTCCTTGCCAGCTAACGAGAACCATCTCCATGAAAAAACAAGGGAAACCATATTCTATCAGGACAGCCATCAATTGCATATGCTATACTTTTTTTCAGAGAAGGTATTCATAGACAGAAAGAAGAGGAGAAAATGAAAGAAGTGATTCAGCGGTATTCTCGTCTCATGCTACTGATGTTATCTTTCTCGTTCTTGAAGTCTGGAGTCTATCTTTTCCAAACAGGACGACGATTTCTCAGCGTACGCAATAAAGAAACACCGGCTCCTTCTTCTGTCTCTGTGGCTCTCCTTATCGATGGAGAGAATATTTCGGCAACACTGAGTGATCGTCTTGTCATCGAGGCGATGAAATTTGGTCATGTTGGTATCCGGCGGATTTATGGTAATTGGATGATCCCACAGATGCAAGGATGGAAAGACGTGGTGCTTCGTCATGGAATGGAGGTCCGCTATCAGGTGCAAACTGCGAGTGGAAAGAATGCGACTGATATCGCGTTGACTGTTGATGCGATGGATCTGCTCCAGGACAAGCGTGTCAGATGCTTTTGTATCGCCTCTAGCGACACAGATTATACACCTCTCATTGTGCGTTTACGATCCGCAGGATGTCTTGTGATTGGAATGGGAAGAGCAACTCCAACATTACAAAAGGTGTGTACAGCCTTTATTCCTCTCGAACAGGCGACACCTCGTCTCCCACAAGCAGATTCCCTGGCTGAGACAAGACAGGCTTCTGATATTCCTGTGTCACTTCAGTCCGAGCGCAAATCCATTGTTCTCGTTCCGTCAGAAGAGAAACAGCCGCATAAGCAGGAAGTACCTGATCAACCACTCGCGACACGCTTACTCAATGCCTATCTGGCAGCAACAAAAGGGAACAGAGATGAAGGGGTGATGATCGCGCGTCTGGGATCAAGCTTAAAGCAGACAGATGCCACCTTTGATGTAAAGCTGTATGGGCATAAAGACTTGACAGCACTCGTCCAGGCCCATACTGATCTGTTCACGTTGCACAACACAGGAGTCAAGGGACAAATGAAAGTGTTCTTAAAGAAACAGACATCAGAGATCTCAACATGAGAGGAAATTGGAGAGAGGGTAGGAACAAATATCGCGTACCGTTTGAGAAAGGACTTCTCAGAGAAGGTGGGCTAGGAATACTGAGTGTTGTTTCTGCCCTGGCTGCTCAGGTGTCATCGAACGTGAAGAACATTATATGGCTCAGCTTTGCGGGAGGTAGGTGTGGTGACGCTGCTGAGCAGAGCCTCCCGCGCCGCGCCACAAGCTTCTTGAGAGGAAAAGAAGCGAAAAATGACCACTTTTTGATGTAAATTTGGGTTGCTAAAAAAGAGCCTCCCGCGAAATACCCTCTTAACCGGCCTTTCATGCTATACTAGAAGAGCCGCTGTCAGAATGCTGGGAAGCCCGAACGCGGGATTATAACT
>DAOUDD010000148.1:0-12638 GCA_034431765.1 Ktedonobacteraceae bacterium
CGGGTTGCCGGGCTTCACAGGGCCGTTTCCCTCCACCTCTCTTGATGAGAGCAATTTCTCACATATTCAGTTGTCCTCGTACAATCAGCAAGCCATTCCTCTTGATATACACAATCCTCTATAGCTTACCGTTACCCGCTATTGTATGCGAGAGTTGCAGCGGTTGTCAAACCACTGCAACTCATCTTTAGACCTACGTCCCCGACTCCCACGAGTTCAGGTACTTCTCCTGCTCTGGTGTCAGAGTGTCGATGCGGATATTCATGGCCTGCAACTTGAGCCGCGCAATTTCTTTGTCCAGCTCGGCTGGCAGCGTGTAGACCTGAGGCTGCAGCGACTTCGCGTGTTGCAGCATATACTCAGAACCCAGCGCCTGGTTCGCGAAGCTCATATCCATCACGCTGGCCGGATGCCCTTCAGCAGCCGAGAGGTTGACGAGCCGTCCCTCAGCTAGCAGATGCACCTGGCGACCATCCGCGTACGTGTACTCATCCACAAAATCACGCACACGCCGCTTCTGCTTGGCAAGCTGTTCTAATGCGGGTATGTTAATCTCGTCGTTGAAGTGGCCCGAATTTGCGATGATTGCGCCGTTTTTCATCTTTTCCAGGTGTGCGCGATCAATGACGTTGATATCACCCGTGACGGTGACGAAGATATCGCCAATCTGTGCTGCCTCAACACCTGGCATGACACGATAGCCATCCATGACAGCCTCCAGCGCACGCGTCGGATCGACCTCACAAACGATGACGTTCGCACCCAGGCCATGTGCGCGCGAGGCAACACCGCGACCACACCAGCCATACCCGAAGACGACGAACGTTCGGCCCGCCAGCAGAATATTGGTGGCACGAATGATCGCGTCAATAGAACTCTGTCCTGTTCCATAGCGATTGTCGAATAGATGCTTGGTATCCGAATCGTTTACCGCCAGCACGGGAAACTTGAGCACGCCCTGCTTCTCCATACTGTGCAGTCGAATTACACCTGTTGTCGTCTCTTCCATACCACCAATGATGTTGGGCAGCAGCTCGGTGCGCTTCGTATGCAACATGGAGACAAGATCACAGCCATCGTCCATCGTCATGTTCGGCTGATGGTCCAGCACTGCGTTAATGTGCTGGTAATACACCTGCTCATTCTCGCCCTTGATCGCAAAGGTGGGAATCCCATATTCGCTCACGAGTGCGGCGGCCACCTCATCCTGCGTCGAAAGCGGATTCGAGGCACACAGCATCAGATCAGCTCCACCTGCCTTCAGCGTAATCGCCAGGTTCGCCGTCTCGGTCGTTATATGCAAACAGCCTGACATACGCACGCCCTTGAGGGGCTGATCCTTTGTAAAGCGCTCACGAATCAGCCGCAGCACAGGCATATCCTTCGCCGCCCACTCAATGCGATCCTTCCCACGCGCTGCCAGAGAAATATCCTTCACATCACCACGAAACGAAGTTGTCATAAATTACTTCTTTTCCCTTCTCCTGCAAAATCCAAAATCTATAAAGGTCCAAAAACTCCCTTACGAGAGCACTTCACCATTGTCTATCTCAACTCATTGTACAACATCCCACCCGACCATATATCCCTTTCACGTGTACGCTTTCGGGAATCGCGTAGGGCGCGACCCTTGCGGTCGCCCTCATCGAAGAGCACTCCGATGAATCATCGTACCTCCCGACCAACGGAAGGGTACAAGACCCTCCCCTACGTGCATCCCCAAAAACCCCATACTCACCCCCACCCCACAACAGCGATTTATCGCCCGAAAAATAGGGGCCAGATTTATCGCGCCCGTTTCCCACCCTCTCGCGCCCGTTTCCCACCACCCATGGCCGTTTTTCTCCCAACCATACCCGTTTTTCCCCCATCACCCCGGCTTCCCTGCTCACGTTATCGCCCTGCCACTGGCTTCCATTCAGGATCAAAATGAGAATAGGTTACCAGCTCTTTGTACCGCGTCGCAATCCTCTCCATCGTCAGCATACGCAACCCCTCAATTCCGAAGTCCGAACAGGCAAACGAGCCGAGAATGTTGCCATGCACCACCGCTCGCTTCAGATCATCAACTGCATAACGCCCATCCGCTTGCGGCTGCACCGTCGAGAGATAGCCCAGAAAACCGCCCGCAAACGAATCTCCAGCACCAGTCGGATCAATCACGTCCTCAAGTGGATATGCCGGAGCGGTAAAATAGGTACCATCTTTGCCGAACAGCAACGCACCATAACTTCCCAGCTTGACCACCACATAGCTCAAACCTAGCTCAAAAAGCTGTCGTACCCCCGCGAGAATACTCGCCTGCTGCGTGTACTGCCGCACCTCTTCTTCGCTCATCAAAAGCACATCGACGCACTTGATCACTTCGGTTAGCAACTCATGTGCTGTATTCAACCATAGCTCCATCGTGTCGAGCACCGTCAACCTCGGCCGGGGCACCTGCTGCAACACTTCCATCTGCAGATCCGGCTGGATGTTCGCTAGAAAGACTAACGGACTCTGCTGATAGGCAGCGGGCACAACAGGATGAAAGTCAGCAAAAACGCCAAGCTGTGTATCAAGCGTCTCACGGAAGTTCATATCCATATGATACCGCCCGCTCCAATGGAACGTCTTCCCCTCGACCACCTGCAAACCATCCAGGTTCACTCCACGCTCCCGCCAGAAGTCGAGATACTCGGATGGAAAGTCACTACCAACAATTCCTACCATGTTCACATGGTCATACAACGATGCAGCGGTTGCGAAATATGATGCAGCTCCTCCTATCACAACATCTACCTTTTTAAAAGGAGTCTCCACTGTATCAAGAGCCACTGAACCAACAACAAGAATAGGCACCTTACGCCTCCAAAAAATCTATTTTCAACCTTGACGATTCAAAATTATTGTAGTTATCTACCAGCAATTTATTGCTCGTAGAATAGGAACCCAATTCTATCGCGTCCGCCGCGATTTATCGCAACATCCACGATATCCACTATCGTTTCCATCGCGATACCCACAACAATCTATTAAAACGCATCTTTCACTTTATTTACAAGATTAGACAGGAGTAGCATCGTTCAGATGCTCAATCACTCCATCCAGAAAAGCTAGCGTATTGTTGAACTTTGTGCGCGCCTGCTCACGCGCCGGCGCTGTGTACAACGACTGATAAAGATCAATAAAACGCTCTTCGATATGTCGCAGAATCGATGCCAGCACCTCACCCGTTACCGCTCGATCAGGATACCGTGCACCGAACTCGATTAATGAGGTCACGACAGCCAGACCGCTCAATCTCCCAAGCTTGTCCGCATCAAAGAGCACCTGCCCTTCAGTAATAGGCTCGCTTCGCTCCTCAGAAGGCACATTGTCTGTATGCGTGAGAATCGCCTGCTCTACCTTTACAATGCGCTCTTCGGGAAGATCGAGTTCACGCAGAAACGCTCCAGCCGTTTCCGCTGAAGTCTCCTGGTGCTTCTGAAAACCTGCTGTTACTGTGGAAATATCATGCAGATACGCGGCAATCGTGAGAGCCTCCGTGTCTAACTCGACAGGATTCTCCTCCTGCATCTCCAATTCCACTGCTAACATCTTACAATTCGCGACAACTGCACTCACATAGCGGAACCCTTCACTCCCCATCACTTCCTCCGCGTAATGAGCTACCGCCTGTATGACATCCGTATCCATGGATACCAGATCTCCTCCAAAAGAAATATTCTCCACCCCTCCGTTTTGTAACGAAGAGCTGGCCTCTCTCTGGAAAAACACTACCAAATAGTACTAAACAGCTCACGCAAGATTGCTGAGGGTTCCCTGAAGTATGCTACCATGATAATCAATACGTCACTCAACTGCAAGCGTATGTCTGGTGACTCTAGCATGTTACTGATAGCATCGGTTGTCCGTTCCACTACACAGAAAGGAAAAGCGTTTCCGCATCCGCAGCGCGGCTGTGTTGCTAGCACAGCGTTCTACCTGCACTCTACGGAAATGGCTGCTGCCTCTTGCTGGAACGGACAGGAGAAAAACAGTAGCTATCGAAGGGATTGTAGCGCATGGTCCGGGTGGAAACTAAGGAAAAATCCTGGTCGTTTGAAGAAATTTACGACGAATATAAAACACCAATCTATAATTATGTCTATCATCTGGTAGGTGATCGTGAACAGGCCGACGATCTGACTCAAGATACGTTTCTCAAAGCTTTTCGCGCTCTCCCAAAGATGGATTCCAGTCTCAAACTCTCAGCATGGCTGTATCGTATCGCAACCAATACTGCTTACGATGCTCTGCGCCGTCGCAAGCTGATCGCCTGGCTTCCCTGGCAAGATCTGGATCATGAGCCTGCCGATGTCGAGGGGGCCGATCCACAGGAGATCTACGGGACTACTGAGCTGGTACAGGCGGCTCTTCGTCGTATGCCCCATCAATATCGATCAGCTCTCCTTCTCTATACACAGGAAGGCTTTTCCTACAGCGAAATAGCCCATACTTTACATATCGCTGAGAGTGGCGTCAAGATGTATCTCTCGCGTGCACGTCAGTCATTCCGTGAGCACTATCGCGCCCTGGAACAGGGAGGAGGCACAAAATGAGTTGCGAGCAGATCAAGGAACTTCTCAGTGCATACCTTGACAAACAGCTCGCGCCTCAAGAGCATCTCCAGGTTACTGACCATCTCCACACCTGTCTTCTGTGCAAAAAGGTGTTCGTCGATTTTCGCCGCTTTGATGCTCTTCTTGCTGGCCTTCCACGCGTGAAACCTCACCCGTCACTCTACGATGCTATCTTCTTTTCCGCTGAGTATCACGAACTCACTGGCACTGCTGGTTTCGAGCACTTTGCTCTCCGCTCTCCCCACCCCTTGCGCCATACTGCAACAAGTCGTCCACAACTCGTTGTACTACCAGGTGGACGGACTCCCAACTCCCCTCACTCGCCTGCTCCACCACGCTCCCAGGATGTCCGCTCTCGTCCACATCCTCCTCTCCTCCGGCTCCTACTACCCTGCCTTGCTGCTTACCTCCTCCTTACTCTCACGCTTGATGCGCTTCAACGTCCCGACACAGGACAAATACATACAGAGCACGTACCTCTCTCCCAACGGCAAGCATATCGATTATCTCGAAAATGCCTCCTCTAACATAGCTACTTCCCCGTCGTCAACGCCACCAAAATTACATAGCCCTGATTGGACAAAAATACGTATTGCATTTCTCAGACAGCAATGGTAGGCTTGTCCTATCAAAACAACATTTTCTGGCAAAGGTCAAGCTACATGCGCATCTTGAAGAGCACATCCCTCGATCAGATGCTTTGTATTACAAGGGGAGGCTGCGTGTTGGGAGGAAAGATGACCGTATCGCAAATCTCTTTTCATGGCTCGATTCAACCCGATCCGTCCATCGGCGAGATAAACGCAATGGCACGTCTCGGAGTCAAAGCTGTCTTTCGTGCACGTGCCGCTGCGTTTGGACCGGGAATCCTCGGCCAGATCGAACGGCGCGATCGCGTTGTGCTACTCTTACTCGATGGCAAACGTACTCTGGAAAATATCGCTCTTCTGCTCCATCGCTCCGATCTACAGGTGGCTCATAGCCTGGTACGCTTGCTGCGCTACGGCTATATCGAGTTCATTCGTGCACCTGGAACCCAAATGTCCTATAGCATGCGCGCGTCTTCTCCATAAGAAATAGACCAGGATCACACAAAGCGTGCTCAATTCCTCCCTCTTTCTAGAGATTTTCGCGCCAGGGTCATTTTGCTCCCAAAATTGATAACTATTTGTCCAAAAATACGTTATAATACATAGGCCTGGGTTAGATAGCGGGGTAGGCGTGAGCAAGCATATCCACCTCGACGAGCAGCTTGGAGCGTCTATCTACTTACACGTGCGACCTGTTCCCCATGAGGCTCGCACGCGCATCACCTGGAGCTTCGCGGATGCCCTATGCAGACGCGCGGTAAGGGGAGGGCGAGCTGGCACCCCGTCCTCTCCTTGCTTTTCCACCAGTAAGCGAGGAAAGTCTGGCACATGTTCCCAACAAAACTGAGAAATCTTGCACTGGGCAGCAAGTTGCTTCTTGTTGCTGCATCTACTCTTCTGCTCTGCATGCTTCTCTTTGTGCTACTCTCCTGGACTATCCTCAAACTTAATTCGGAATCCCAGGCCCACAAGGACGCTCGCGCTCATCTCTCCCAACTGGACCAGGCCTACCATACGTACACACAATCGGTACAGCACGAGCTGGCACAGGTCGCTCACAATGGCTCAATAGATGAGACAACGCTAAAAAATGTACTGCTCACGCTCTCTGCTCACTACCATATTGATGCACTCGACATTGTCTCTGCTGACTCACGTATTCTCGCATACGGAGAGCCACAACCGTCCATCGCACTCTCCCATGAGAATCGCGTCTTGCTTGATCAGCGCCAGGCTGCTTTTCTCTTCCAACCGACATCACAGGGTGGTGATCTGCTCTTCGCACAACCACTCTCTGCAGACCCGAATGGCACTACGCTGCTGGCACGATTGCCTGTAGACGACGCTTTCGCACAAACGCTTACTCACCATGTGGGCGCGGATGTCGTCCTCTGCTCTACACATTCTCTCCTGGGCACAACTGAAGTCGAAACGCGCAACCTGGTCCAGACTTCTCGCATTCCCGCGCAACAACTCTGTCAAACAGGCGAGGCCAGTATTATTGACGCCTCTCCTGCCTTTCTCGTCCAGTCTCAAAAGGTCAGAGCGCCTGGACAGCTAGGAAGTTCCCCATTGCTGACGGTTGCAACTATTGAGCCGCTCTATAACTTTAGTCTGAGCAATATCCATCCCCTTCTGCTCTCTATTGGGGTTGGTTTCTTTATCCTCGCTATCGGTATCATTCTCAGCACGTTCTCCTTCCATACACTCCTCCTGCGCCCCCTGCGCCGCTTACAAAACCAGACGCAAGCTCTTGTGACTGCCAGTACGGGCATACAGATGGATATCCCCCAGACCAATGAGCTGAATATGCTGGCACACTCTTTCAAGCTCCTCGCCGACTCGCTCAATACCGAAAGCGAGGCGCTCACTGAGCAGATGACTCATCTCCTGGTGATGAGCGATGCCTTAATGTCCACGCTCAATCTGGAGCACCTGCTCAAAGAGTTTGTCTCACGCATGGGCTCTATCATGAAGGCCCAGCATGTCTCACTCTTACTCTATGGCCGCGAGGCGCAGACAACTCCCTGGGCTGTGGCACATTGGGAACGCGGCACAAACATTTTGCGCAATGAGGTCAACGTCTATACCAATCCCGATGCCGATATCACCCTTGCGATGACGACGAAAATGGTCGCTCTTCCCAGTCGCAAAGCACCAGCCAGTGGCAAACGACCCGCCCTCCGCGTTCCACGACTCGCTCAAGAACGCAAGTTCCGTCTCGGTTGGACGCCCTTGCATGGCTTACATCAATCGCGTATTCCTCCTTCGGCTCTACGTGAACTGGATCTTACGCTGGCACATATGGCAATCCAGCGCCAGAAAATCGTCTATGGCGAAGATATCGCGCTTATCTACCAGCAGCGCCAGGAAAGCTGGGCACAGCTTGCGCTCGACAATCACTATAGCTCGGCTATCACTGTTCCGCTGCTCGTTCAGGATCAGGCTATCGGTGCATTCCTTATTTTCACCGATGAAACACACAAAATTAGCAGCCGCGATACGTTTCTCTTAAGCACAGCAGCGATTCAGACAGCTATGGCGATTGAAAATGCGCTGCTTTTCGCTGAGGTGAAAGATAAGAATGCGGCGCTCGAACGCGCCAACCAGCTCAAATCCCAATTCCTGGCAAACGTGACGCACGAGCTACGTACGCCACTCCACAGCATCATTAGCTATGGCGCGCTCATTTTAGAGGGCTTCCTGGATGGTGAGCTAACGACTGAACAGGAGGAGCACATTCAATTCATGGTCCGCCGTGCGGAAGATCTCTCACACCTGGTCGATGATATGCTCGATCTGTCAAAGATTGAAGCCGACCGCATCGAGGTTAAGCTGGAGCCGCTAAAACTCGACTCCTGCTTGAACGAGGTTGTCAGCCAGCTTCGCCCAATGGCGAACAACAAAGAACTCTATCTGCATCTGGAAGTTGAAAACGATCTTCCTCCCGCCCTTGCCGATGGCCATCGTGTTCGCCAGGTCGCTATTAATCTGGCTTCAAATGCGCTCAAATTTACAGAAAAAGGCGGGGTCACAATTCGTTGCCGCCGCCTTCCTGATCGCGACATGCTGCTCGTCTCCGTCACAGACACCGGCATCGGCATCTCGCCTGCCGCACTCAGCTACATCTTCGATGCGTTTCGTCAGGCGGACGGCAGTACTACCCGACGCTTTGGTGGCACTGGCCTCGGCCTCACCATCGCCAAAAAACTCGTCGAACTTCAAGGTGGTGAAATCGCAGTCGAAAGCATACCGGGGGAGGGTACAACTTTCTCATTTACCCTCCCAAACGTGCCTTCCTGACCTCTTTTCATGTACTATTAAGAGCAGATTGAACACGGGGTCCAGAAGCAAGACTTCTATCCCCACTATTCGCTCAAAATATACAAATCGTGCAAATAAAGATATAAAGACTGGAATACAGAGAAATACTTATGAACACATCTCTACCTACTACCATACTAATCATCGAAAACGAAGTTTCAAATCGCATCCTGATCGAACGCGTCCTCTCCACTCGTGGCTATCGCTGCATCTCAGCTTCCAATGGCTGGGAAGCTTTGCAACTCCTGGAACATGAGCATGTCGATCTCATCCTCACTGACCTCTCGATGCCCATTCTCGATGGCTACCGCACCACTCAGCTTATACGTGAAAAACCTGGGATGCAGCATATACCTATTGTAGCCGTTACCGCCTTCGCCCTCCATGATGAAGGCGAAGCCGTCCGCCAGGTCGGCTGCAACGAATACCTGACTAAACCATTCAAACCCCGACAACTCCTCGAAGTTGTCGAACGCCTCCTCTCCCGCACCGTGCTATCAGAAGACGGCAAGCGCTCGACGCCTTGACACCCTGTGCCATAGTGATAAGATACATAACACAACAAACAGTTCAGTTCATTACTCAATGGTGCTTACAACAGGGATCACGTGCCATGAATTACCCCTTGTAATCAGCCATCGTCAACACACATGTGCTCTCAGCTCATCACTATTTCACATCGTAACGAGGAGAAACCCTATGAACATTGAACTCACAATCCAACCCATTGAACAACTGGTCAGCGATGCCCTCGTCGTAGGCGCAGTTCGCACAACCTCGGCCGAAGAGATTCACCTGACAAAAACAGCCGCTACCGTCGATACCATCCTCCACAATCTGATCAGTGAACGCTGTAAAGCCGGCGAATTCTCTGCCGCCCTCGGTGAACTGCTCACCATACATACACAGGGCAACCTGGCAGTCCCACGCGTGCTTGTGGTTGGACTCGGCGCGCAACAATCCCTCACCCCCCACAAAATTCAACGTGCCAGCGCAACTGCCGCTCGCCACTTGCAAGAAACCGGAGCACACTCGCTTGCACTCGCACTCGATCCCGAACAAGAACAGCTCTCTCCCTCCGCACAAATCCAGGCGCAGGTCGAAGGCGCGCTCCTCGGCCTCTACACCTTCAGAATGTACCGCCACAACGTGCACAATGGCAAAAGTGTCTCTCAGATACAGGTCGTGGCAACAGAGCAACAGCAAAACGATCTCCATCAGGCTCTCACCCGCGCGACGGCTTTCGCAGAAGCTGCCAACTTTGCCCGCACTCTGGTCAACGAGCCACCAAACGTGCTGACACCTCCAGAACTGGCAAACCGAGCACGCGTGCTGGCACAGGAGACCGGGCTGCAGTGCGAAGTCTTCGATAAAGCAAAGATCACGGAACTGGGCATGGGCGGTCTGCTCGCCGTCTCTCAGGGCAGTGCTCTCCCCCCACAATTCGTCATTCTACGCTATCGCGGCGCACCTGGGAGCGACAAAACTCTCGCCCTGGTCGGCAAAGGCATCACCTTCGATACCGGCGGCATCTCTATCAAACCCGCTGAACATATGGATGAGATGAAGGGCGACATGGGAGGGGCCGCCGCTGTCCTCGGCGCAATGCATGCCATCGCTCACCTGAAGCCGAACATCAACGTCACCGCCCTCATCCCTACCTGCGAAAATATGCCTAGCGGCACCGCCTACCGCCCCGGCGACATCATCCGCATCTCCAACGGCAAAACCTTTGAGATCGTCAATACCGATGCTGAGGGACGCCTGATCCTTGCCGACGCCCTCTCTTATGCCGTCAAAGAGAACCTGTCGCCAATCATCGACGTTGCTACACTCACCGGAGGCATTGTCGTAGCGCTCGGCAGCGTCATGACCGGCCTTTTCAGCAACGACCAGGCGCTCACCGATCAAATCCTCTCCGCGAGTCAGACAACCGGCGAAAAATATTGGCTCATGCCGCTCGACGACGACTACAAAGAACTGGTCCACAGCGAGATCGCCGATATCAAGCAAAGCGCTGGACGCTGGGCCTCATCGGTCAGTGCTGCCAAGATCCTGGAGCAATTCGTTGCCGCAACGCCCTGGGCACACCTCGACATCGCCGGCACGAGCTACCTCGACAGCAAACGCCCATATGCCGAAAAAGGTGGCACTGGCGTCGCTGCTCGCACTCTCGCTGAACTCGCCCTACAGCTCGCACAAAAAATGTAACCGCTTCATCTACTTCAGTTACATCTTGGGCAGAGAATAGGTTGTTTATCTTACAGAGAGGGCTTTGATTCACTGTTAACTTAGCAGGGGTAGAGCTACAAAAGCTGCTACCCCGCTCACCCCACCCTCGCATTTGACAATCTCCTCTAGCTTAGCTCATTTGCGTGGCTCTCGGCCCACTCGATCAAGCCTGTCAGGGGAACTAGTAACGATCGACCATGCTCCGTGAGCGCATACTCTACCTGTGGCGGCACCGTCTCATGTATAGTACGCTTCACCAGACATCTCCTCTCCAGGCTGCGCAACGTCTGACTCAACATCTTATGCGAAATCCCGCCAATCTCTCGGTGTAAACGACCATACCGGACTGTCCCTCCCGAAAGCTTCACTATCACCAGTGTTGTCCATTTGTCCGCAATAAGATCAAGTAAAGCACGCGACGGGCAACGAGCATCCCAGATATTAATATCAAATCCGACTGTTTTCTGCTCCATAAACATCCTCTCCCTCTTACTTTGGGGTAAGTATATTACTTCAAAGTGCAGACTTGTGAAACCAGACATACTCACTTATAGTTAGTATATCACTCCTGTAGAGTGTAAGTAAAAGTATCACTGAAAAATCAGTGTGATTTTTGAAAGGAAAGAGCATATGAATCTCATTATTGGAGGGACTGGACAGTTTGGACGTCCCCTGGTGGAGCAGTTGCAGACCGCCCGCGTAGATTTTCGTGTACTGGTACGCAGTGCAGCCTCCAGAGAGCAGTTAGAGGCACAGGGCATCCCAACAGTGCAGGGTGATTATAGTCAGCCTCACCAACTTGAACGCATGTTTGCAGGCGTTGAACGTGTCTTTCTACTGACACCAAGCAGTCCTCACCAGGCGCAATTGGAGCAAGCGCTCATTGCTGCCGCTAAAGCAGCAGGCGTGACCACTATTGTTAAGCTCTCAGTGTTTGCTGCCGATAGCGAACCTACCAGCCCCTTTTTGCGCTGGCATACAGACTCCGAAGCCTTCTTGAAAGCTTCAGGATTGCAATACACCATTTTGCGCCCCAACTCTATCATGCAGAATTTTGCCCATCTTCACCATGCTACCATTGTTGGACAACATGCGCTCTACGCAACATCCGGAGAAAGCAAGATCAGTTTTATCGACGCGTCTGATGTTGCAGCAGTGGCTCTGCAAGCTCTGACCACTGATCAACACGTTGGTAAGACATATGAATTAACAGGGACAGAAGCGTTCTCCTATCCTGAAGTTGGGAAGAAGCTCACCCATCTGCTCCGTAGACCCATCGAGTACGTTAATCTTTCAGACGAAGCATGGCATGCTGCAATGCGTGCGGCAGGTGTTCCAGAGTGGCGTGCTGATGCTTTGATCAGCCTGTACGATTTCTATCGCCAGGGAAAGGGAGCAGTAGTCACTCAAGATCTTGCCCGGCTTCTTGGTCGGCAACCAACAACCTTTGATAGCTACCTTCAGACGCATCGATCTGCATTCGTACGTTCTTAATTTCTGATAGTATAAAGAGGTTACTCCGATGATCTGGATGAGATCAAACGCTGGGCTACACTCCTGGGTAGTCGCTACATGGGGCAAGACAATGCCGAAGCATACGGCCAACGCAACGCTGTCCCCGGTCAACTGCTCGTTCATATCACGCCCACACATATCGTCTTCCACAAAGACATTGCGGGCTAAACACAACCCTTTTCTCAAGAGCAAGACGGTCAATCCATTTCACATAAGAGAACTGCACAAAGAAGGAAGCATCAAACCGCGCGTAGGGAGCGCGGCGCGCCTTTCAAGTAGAGGTTTTTGCGAGTGAACAGCGCGTAGGGAGCGACCCTTGCGGTCAATGCCATTCAAATAAGAAGAACGGAGGATGCAGAAGCCCCAATCGGGA
>DAOUDD010000149.1:0-7923 GCA_034431765.1 Ktedonobacteraceae bacterium
CTTGGCACATGGGGCTGGAGCTTTGCCCACTGGAATGGCGTCTGTGCCGTCGCCTGCACACTGCTCCTGATCGCGCTCGCCATCTACTTCGGCAATGCCAGGCGCTTTCGCTCCACACCATCGTCAAACAATTTGTAGATTGAATAAATGTCTACCTTCACTTGATAATCAAAATTTGTTGAATTGGTATACTTGTTTACAGAGTGGACAAAATAACCTTCCTGATTAGACCGGATCGATGGTCCAAAGAAGGTCACTGGTACGGCACCCTATGCCTTTGAGCACCATCTCGACGATGTGACATACGCATTTCCCGTACAGAGCACTCTTGCGAAAGGCCGTGTTGTATCGATATATATCAATGATGCGCAAGCTGTCCCCAGCGTCATACGTGTGCTGACACATGAGAATGAGCCGCATATCGAGGCACAAGATCCTGAACTCGCGGTCTTGCAAAGCGTCATGGACTCTCGCTTCGGTGATTACGTCAATCACGACCTCGCCGAATATCATATAGCCACGAATGCTGACGTGGGCGAGGTTGATATAACCTGGATTGATGAGGATGATCCGCACCTGAATCCAATGGGTGCCAAGGGAGTCGGCGAGGTTGGAATAGTGGGAACGGCGGCGGCCGTTGCAAATGCTGTGTATAATGCCACTGGTGTTCGTGTCCGTGACCTTCCTATCACGCTTGATAAGCTTCTGACATGAGGTAGCAACGTACAGGTGCCCTTTGTAAAAGAGCATTTATTGCATGTTGAGAAACAATAAGAACTTTCCGTAATGAAAAGTTCTTATTGTTTCTCTCTTGCTACTATCTCACATCCCTCTCACATTTATCGCCGGGTTTATAATATCCCCCTACTTATGCTTGGCAACAATCTCCTGTTGCACATTGGCCGGCACCTCCTCGTACTTGGCAAACTCCATCGAGAAGAGGCCGCGACCCTGCGTAATTGAGCGCAGATCGGTTGCGTAACGCAGCATCTCGGCCTGGGGAACGTATGCCGTGATGCGCTGTCGTCCGTTCTCCAGCGATTCCATCCCCAGCACCTGTCCCCGTCGCGTGTTAATATCGCTCATCACGTCACCCATATTCGCTTCGGGAACCTCAATCGCGACCTGCATGATCGGTTCCAGCAGCACTGGATTCGCCTGTGGTACCCCCTCTTGCATCCCTAACGAGGCCGCAACCTCAAACGATTGTGCTGAGGAATCCACGGGATGATACTTACCATCGACGAGTGCGACTTTGACGTAGACCAGTGGAAAGCCCGCGAGGAAGCCCTTCTTGAGCGACTCACGTACGCCTTTCTCGACGCCAGGGATAAACTGTCCTGGGACGACGCCACCAACGATCTTATCCTCAAAGACAAACGTTTCCTCACCATCACGTGGCAATGGCTCTATCTCCAGCCACACATCGCCAAATTGCCCGTGTCCACCGCTCTGTCGTTTGTGCCGCCCATTCGCACGTGCCTTTTTGCGAATCGTCTCGCGGTACGCCAGGCGTTGCTCGCGCGTCTCCAGGTCAACCGAAAATTTCCGCTTGATCCCCTCAACCAGAATCTGAATATGTGCCTCCCCCATCCCCGACAGCAGCATCTCCGCCGACTCAGGTGAGCGAGAGATACGGATCGTGCGATCCTCTTCGAGCGTGCGAGCCAGAGCGTTGCTCATCTTGTCCAGGTCCCCCTGGCTCTTCGCCGTTATCGCCACAGTGTAACACGGCTCTGGAAAGTGAATCGGTGCCAACGGTGTTCCCGTCTCTTTGAGGCTACTGAGCGTATCGCCTGTATGAGTGTTCGTCAGTTTCGCCACCGCCCCAAAGTCACCGGCATGAATCTCTGTCGCGGACTCCTGCGTCTTGCCATGCGGAATAATCAATTGACCCAGCCGCTCGTCTGCCTTCGTCTGCACATTGTAGGCGTGGCTATCCGCTTTCAGCGTGCCACTATAGACGCGGAATGTCGAGAGCGTTCCGGCCTGCGCTACCGTCGTCTTAAAGACCAGCAGTGAGAGCGCATCGCCACATGCCTGCACCTCTTCCCTGCTTGCCATCGCCTCTGCCGCGCTCGGCAGGTAGTCCACGATCACATCGAGCGCCGTCTGCACTCCAATATTCTTGCTCGCCGATGCGCATAACACTGGAATTAACGTCCCACCGCGAATACTCTTCTGAACAACTGAAAGCACCTCTTCATCGCTCAACTCTTCGCCTTCCAGGAACTTCTCCATAATCGTGTCATCGCTCTCAACCGCGCATTCCAGCAACTGCTCCCGGTATGTATCAAGCTGTGCCTGCACCTCTGCGGGAATCGGCACCGTCTGCACCTTGTTGCCGCCCTCAAATGTGTAGCCCTTGCGCGTCACAAGGTCAATCACGCCACGAAAATTCGCCTGCTCACCCAGAGGCATCTGTAGGGGCACAACACTATTTCCAAAATGACTGCGGAGAGATTCAAGCGCCTGGTCGAACGAGGTATTTTCGCGATCCAGCTTATTTACGAGGACGAGACGGGGGAGTGCATAGTCGTTTGCATATTGCCACGTCAGCTCTGTGCCCACCTCAACCCCCTTCTCCGCCGTCACCACCACCAGCGCCGCATCCGCCACACGCAGCCCCGCCTGCACTTCGCCAACAAAATCGGGATACCCTGGAGTATCAATAAAATTAATCTTTGAATCTTTCCATTCCACAGGCAGGACTTTTACATTCAACGACATGCGTCGTTTGACTTCATCGGGGTCATAATCAACAACCGAACTACCGTCATCCACCTTCCCCTGTCGTGTGACCGCACCGCTATCATAGAGCGCCGCGTCGATCAGGGATGTCTTGCCCGCTCCAACGTGAGAGATCAATGCCACATTACGAATCTGTTCCGCCCTATAAACCTTCATAAGCCTGAAACCTCCTGAGGTTCTAGCAGGGGTGGTCTATCATAGACCGCCTATGCAACGCTATTCCGCGCGAAGAGTTGGTTCGGTACAGAGAGTCGAAAAAGCTGCTCCTTTCCGGTATAGTAGGTGTAGATGTAGTATAACAGCAATATGAAACCAGTTCAATGTGGATGAAAGCGCACCCCTCCCAAGCACCTTAGAACGATCTGTCCTACCCACAGGTGCTCTTTTCCATGCACACGTCCACTACGGCTTGTTCGTCATCAGTGCTGGCAGGAGTCGGAGAACAGCAGTCCAGTGGTGTATGTACCGCAAGTTCTGTGGAAACTCCTCTCAGGGAAGCAGGAACCGAACATCGTTTGGGCCTGTCCTAAATGGGTAAGTTTCGGAGAACGGTGAGGAGAGCATTATGGATGATGTATGTGTTGTCTGTGCCTTGCCAGAAGAGGCTCAGGCTTTTCTCAATCAGGTCACCCAATATTGTAAAAACTCCTGGACACGCATGGTAAATCAACCGTATGGATATACATATGATCATACGGTTATATCAAACGGGAACGATGAGCAATTGAGCATTCACCTTTCCGCCTTACCACGCTACGGTCCTACGGAAATGGCATTGCATCTGCGTCGCGTTCTTGAGCAGAGTCAACCTCGTTTTGTCATCATGACCGGTATCTGTGCCGGTGACAGGCGCAAGGTGAAACTGGGCGATCTCGTTGTGGCCGAGAGAACGTTTATCTATGATACTGGAAAGTTTGTGAAAGATGAACTGGGTCGGGTGGTACATAATCCAGATACAATCACCTATCAAATGCATGAGAATACGCTGCAGTTTGCCCGCCTCTTCAACGACGGGAATGCACGCATTGGTCATCTGACACTCAACAACACGTGAGATCCAGCGGCAGGGCTTCCTTCTTAGCATCAACAATGGTGAAATCCTTGGTACAGACTATGCGACAAAAGTAACCTTGCAAGATCTACCAGTAGTCAAACCACCATATGAAGGTGTCGATCAGGTTGTCGCTGAACTCGTGTATCGCCTGCGTGAGCATATCGAAAGCCCTCTCGCCGCCAACAGAGAAGCACAAAATCTTCTCTGATTGCTCAGAATTTGGGAAGGAAGGCGCAAAGAGAGTTCCTTTGCACCTTCCTTCTCTCATCTAACTCTACAAAAAACAAAATACTTTGAGCAGACTTCTAAAAAAACTGTTGCTTAATCCTCTTTTTCTCTGTATACTTGCAAATCGAACTCCGTTATCGTGACGCGAGTCATTGGTCGAGCGAGTAATAGGGATGGCTATATAAGCCGATAGAAAGACAATGCGAAATTCAACAAAACATAATACATCATGTAAAAATAAAAATGCGACGCAGCTATACATCCTCTGCACCTTTCTCCTCATCTTAATAACTGCCTGCGAGAGCGCTCCAGCTCCTACGCAAAAGTCCAACGGGAGCGCTCTCCCCGCAAACTCACAGTTGACACGCTACGTCAATCCCTTTATCGGCACTGCTCCTGCACCCTCAGCCCACTATGGATTTGGAGGGAACGCCGGCGACACCATTCCAGATGCAACATATCCTCTCGGTATGGTGCAATGGGGACCCGACACACCTTCGGGCATCCCCGGCAACTACTATTACCCCGACAGCACCATCAAGGGGTTCAGCCTGACGCATTTCAGTGGGCGTGGCTGCCCCGTCTATGGCGATTTCCCATTCATGCCCTATATAGGATCACAGCCCTCCTCTTCCACCTTCTCACACCAACGGGAGGTCGCGCAGCCCGGCTACTACAAAGTACATCTGGACAGCGCAAACGTCGATGTGGAACTGACGGCAACGAAACACGGCGGCATGGCACACTTCACGTATCCTACAACGTCCTCGGCGGCTCTGCTTATCAACGCGAGTGGTAGCACTAACGGCAGTAGCGATGCCTCCGTTTCGATTGACACGGCTCGACACGAGATTGTGGGGAGGACAACAAGCACTGTTGGTTGTGGCACATCCCACTACACGCTCTACTTCTCCGCTCGCTTCGACCGTCCCTTCACGCGTGCAGAGGGGAATGGAACGGCTACGGCTCGTCTCTTTTTCGACACAACGCAGCAGCGCGACGTGCATGTGCGCGTCGGCATCTCCTTCGTCAGCGTCGCCAACGCGCAATTGAATCGCGATAAGGAGATAGCTTCGACAGATTTCGCTACAATTCGCCAGGCCGCTAATGACGCCTGGAACTCCTATCTGCGGCGTATTGAGATTCAGGGGGGAACTCCAGACGAGCGCACAAGCTTCTATACCGCTCTCTATCACTGCTTCTTCCACCCCAACATCTTCAACGATGTCAACGGGGAGTACCTCGGCTTCGACGGCAAGGTGCACGCGCTTGGCCCAGAGCAGCACGCTCAGTACGAGAACATTCCGACCTGGGATCAGTATCGCTCGCTTACCCGTCTCTGGTCTATTATTGCTCCCGACGAAGCAAGTGACCTGGCGCAATCGCTCGTCAATGACGCACAGCAGGGCGATGGTCACCTGCCTCGCTGGGAGCAAGCAAACGCCGACTCCCACGGGATGAATGGTGATGGTGCCGACGTCGAGATTGCCGACATCTACGCCTACGGCAATACACATTTCAACAGCGCCGCCGCACTCTCTGTTATGATCAACGGCCAGAGTTACTTGCGCGAAGGCTTCAAGGACTATACCTCGCTCGGCTACGTCGCCGACAGTACAACAAACAATTCCGTCGTCATCACTCAGGAATACACCAACGACGACTTCGCGCTCGCCCAGTTTGCCAGAGCGCTCGGCAAAAATGACAACTATCACACCTACCTCAAACGCTCAGACAACTGGCGCAACGTACTCAATACGAGCACCGGTTATGTTCAGCCGCGCAACCGTGACGGAAGCTGGCGCAGTAATTTCAGTCTTACCAGTGAACACGGTTTCCAGGAAAACACCTCGGCGCAATCGACCTGGATGGAATCCTTCAACCTGCGCGGCCTCTTTGACGCTCTCGGTGGCAATGACGCCGTCGTCAAACGGCTCGACACCTTCTTTACCCGCCTTAATGATGGCCCCAATGGAGCGCATGCCTACATGGGCAACGAGCCATCTCTCGAAGTCCCCTGGGAATACGACTTCGCAGGCGCGCCCGCGCACACGCAACAGGTGGTGCGCCGCATCCAGAGCGAACTCTTCGCCAACGCTCCTTCCGGCTTGCCAGGCAACGATGACGCCGGCGCAACCTCATCCTGGTACGTCTTCTCTGCGCTTGGCCTCTATCCCGAAATCCCCGGCGTGGCTGGCTTCGTGGTCGGTAGCCCCCTCTTCCCCTCTGCGACCGTCCATCTCGCAGGCGGTCACAGCCTGCACATCTCTGCCTCAAAAGCCTCCCTCACAACTCCCTACGTCCAGAGCCTGCAGCTCAACGGCACTCCAGCTACCAACCTCTGGCTCCCCTGGAACGCCCTCCAGCACGGCGCAACCCTCACCTTCTCACTCACCGACCGCGCAACCAGTTGGGGAAGTGCAGCAATGGATGCCCCACCATCTTTCCCGGCAGACAGTGGAGCTTGAACCCCTCATGAGCGGCCAATTCAGGAGGGTCACTATACGAGCATGGAGAGAAAGCGGAGACGAACGGCGCATAAGGATCGTGCTACCGTTCCCGGCTTCTTTGCACAGCCATTCTTAACCAAAATGATGCTCTTTCACACATTCTTCCGGTCATTTACCACACGATGTAACACATCATCGACCAGTAACTTTGTGCAAGTAATCACTGATCGACTGCGGATCGGAATGCTTTCCTGTCAGACCAATGTGACCGTCAGGGCGTACCAGGATCAAGGCATCATCGGCGATACCATAGAAATGGTGCGCGAATCCATCTTTATCGATAAGCGCATGATCCGAGGATGCAGATGCGTTGCCTTCACGTGTAATCGTGTACATGCGCAGCACACTCTTATATGCATCTGGCATGGTTGGAGCCGGCTGAGTCCCAAAGGAGAGCAATGTGAAATGCGTGCCGCGAAACAGCTCAAAGAGACGCCCTCTCTTCCCGCTAGAGGCAACAATATAAGGCGAATCGGGAGCGCGGTCACCGGCACGGATGCCCGTCGTGCTGTTAAGATCGTGAGCGATCGGGCTACCTCGATAGCTGATGCTCAATTGGGTGGTATCGGCAAAGGTATCTTTCCCCTTTATCGCATCGAGCAAGGCCTGCACACGCTTGTCGTCACGATCAGTATGAGGGGACGTGTACGCCTGGTGGCGGCTGGTCGTCGAAGTCAATACGGCTTGAGCGATAGGAAAGCGCTCGGCGTGATAAGTGTCGAGCAAGGCATCAGGAGTTCCCTGTAACACGGCAGCCAGTTTCCAGCCAAGGTTGTACGCATCTCCAATCCCCGTATTCATCCCCTGGCCGCCAGCCGGGGAGTGGACATGGGCGGCGTCTCCCGCCAGGAAGATCCGACCATGGCGATACTGGTTGACTATGCGCATATTTGGTCGAGTGATGGAGCCCCAGAGCAGTTCGCTCACCACGACCCCCGGTAGCGCCGCTCGCTCGTCGAAGATGCGGCGGCAGGTCTCCAACGAGACTTCCTCCTTATTGGAGGATAAGCGCGCCTGAAACACCCACTGGCCGTCGTAGCGCAATGGGGTAAAGCCAACCAATCCCTGTGGAGCGGTCAACCAATAATGCGCGTAGCGCAGATCTAATCCACTGACGCGTACACCACTGTTGAGAAAGCGGTCTCCTTCTGGTGTCTCACCCAGGAACGAGAAGCCGCCACTATGACGAACAGTACTATGCCCTCCATCACAGCCCACCAGGTAGCGAGCCTGGACTGTTTCACTCGTGCCTGCATGCATGACCTGCGCGCTTACCTTTTCAGCATCCTGAGTCACTTCAATCAGGTGGCTATCCATCTCCACCTGGACATCGCTCTCAGCCAGGTGCTCGCGCAACGCAGCTTGCGTATTATTCTGGCC
>DAOUDD010000150.1:0-11268 GCA_034431765.1 Ktedonobacteraceae bacterium
TACTTGGGGGGCAGCCCCCTGGGAAAATAGGACATCGCCATCTCACCCGCCCATATCGGGCGGGTTTTTTATTGCTCTTTAACTTGAAATTGAACCATTCACTGATGTTTAACACTCCTGTCGCAGATAGGCCTGATATGCCTCAGCCACCAGATGGTGCTGTTGACGATAGAGGCGAAGCGCTTCCTTACTGGCAATTGGAACTCTGTGACTATCCCAGCGCAGTACCTTCAGGGGATTGGGAGGCCAGACGAGTTGATAGCGCCTGTTGAAGAAATTCGTCAGATACCCTCCTTCCTCATCTGGTTCGAGCAAGACAACTTCGATCAGGATGTCTCCACAGAGGAAGGCCCGTTTGTGGGTAAATTGCTTGGCTGGGATGGCTGTCAGATCTGTCGTCTGAGTTAGCCATTGATCCAGTTGCGCAAAGTTGGAACCCCGATAGAGCAAATCGACATCCTGATGCGGTCTCGGCTCAGTGAGCTTCCACAACTCCTCTGCCCAACCTCCACTCAACCATGTCTCAATATCCGCTTGTGCCAGACGCTGTATGATTAATAGCACAAAGTCGAAGGTTGGCCTGGACTTGCTCATGCAGGTTTCCTTTTCTAGAGGCGAAGCTTTCTGGCTGCGGCTTTGGTCTTGCTGCTAATCGAAATCGCTTCGGCTTAATGCAGCAGTTAGTCGAGCAAGACCGCGTCCAGCACCTCATTTCCCAGTAACTCCCCCACCATTCCGCGAAGCTGTTATACTCATAGGAGTGACGGAGCGTGTTCATAGTGGTCGCGTACCATCACTCTTCTTGAGGTCTGTTACTTCGGAGGTTGTGTACGAGTGCTCTTGGCTCTCACAAAGCAGCGCGCCATTTCCGCAAAGCTTCTGCAAGCAGATCAATCTCTTCTTCTGTGTTATAGAAGCCTGTTGAAATGCGTAGTGCCCCCGATTCCGGTATGCTGCGCGTAAAGATATTGTGCTCTGTCCGCAGCCATTGAACTACCTCAGTCACGTTGGCATCCTTCAAGGTAAACGCAAGTAATCCATTGCTTCCTGCTTGCGACGTTAGGAGTGTCAGACCGGCAATATCGTGCAGCACGGACGCTGCGTAGCGGTTGAGCATCGCAATACGCGGGAAAAGCCACTCATGACCGACAACTCTGTCCAACCATTCCAGGACTGCGTTCTGTCCTGCAATAGCTGCCGTCTGCCGTCCCCCCAACTCAAAGCGTTGCGCAGTTTCCTGAAACTTCCACACAAAGTCTTCCTCATGTAAAATCGAGAAGTAACCAACATAGGTGGGTGTGATATGGCGCATTGCCTCCTGACGGATATACAGCCCACCGGTTCCATCAGGTCCACATAGCCACTTTTGCATCGGAATCGCATAAAAGTCTACTCCAAGCGCTTTCACATCAATTGGAATATTGCCTGCCGATTGCGCCCCATCAACAAGGACAGGAATATCATGCTCGTGAGCAACGCGCACGACCTCGGCGATATCGAGAACTGCTCCCGTCGTCCAGGTCACGTGAGACAGGGAGATCAATCGTGTACGAGGCGTAATCAATGCGGTAATTGCTTGAGCTGCTGACTCCTCTGCTCGTGGACCTAGATCGGCAACGGCAATCTTCACTCCGAAGCGGTCGCGAATCTGATAGAGGGGAGCGAGGGCGCTAATATGCTCGTGATTGGTTGTAATCACCTCGTCGCCGCTCTTCCAATCGAAGCCATAGCTAATAACATTCATCCCCTCCCCCGTGTTATCGGTCAGTGCCACCTCGCTTGCCTCTGCGTGGAGAAGCTGTGCAACGCGACTACGCGCTTCGGTATAGATTGCGAACATTGTTTCAAAGGCCCCCAGCCGCCCCTGTCGCCAATCCTCACGCACACGCTCCTCTATCGCCTGGGGCACGCATTCTGGTAGTGAGCCGAACGTGCCAGTATTCAGATACACATGGGCTGTTGTAGCGGGCATGGCCGCGCGGATCTCACGCACTTTCTCAGACGGTGTTGCCACGAAAAAACTCCTTTGCTCTCTTTGCGCCGACTCTCTCTCTATGGTACCATAGAAACAAGGTTATTTAGTGACAGAAATAGAAAATAAATGAGAATACGCAACTTTCACTGTAACGATCTCCCTCTCGTGTTGGAGCTACAGCAAGAGGCTACCTATACTGATGGTAGTGATGCGAAGACAGCAGAAGAGCTTGCTGCATGGCTGCTGCAACCCGAACTGGATGCCGAGGCAAATGCGTTTGTGCTTACCGATGACGATGATGAATTGAACACCTGGGGGCAGGCTGGCACGCTGGAGGGGATCGAGGGCGAGATTATAGGCTATACTGTTGTGCAGTTGCTCAAAGAAGATGCTATGTACACATTTCGTTGTTCTGGCACTGTGCATCCCCAACAGCGACGACGGCACGGTGGACGCGCGCTCTTAATCTGCGCGCTCAACCGAGCACGTATGCTTGCCATGGAGTTTGAATTTGAGGCAGAATACGAAAGCATCCCGATCTATTTCGAGGCCGTGCTGCCTGCAAATGATCCCGCCTTGCCCTCTCTTGCCGCCTATTTTGAGATGCTTCCTGTCGATACAAACAGCGAGAATGGCATGAGGCTCTATCGACGAGATCTATAACTATAACGCGCTGTATTTTGACCTATATCTTCTGATACGCTGTTCTAACAATGTACGTGCCATCGCTCAGTTCCTCGACAGCGTAATCATCAAACAGAATAGGATCAGCCAGGCGCAAGCACAGAAAGATGCGTACCGCCAGGGCACGAATCTCAGTCTCCGCATGGGCGCTCGCACGCTCTTCAATTACATGTCGCCAGGAACGTACATTGCCAGTCACCACTAGCGGGGCTTCCGTCTCGTTGGGCAGTACCGAGCGTGCCGTCTGTTGCACCTTCTTGCGTAGATCGGTACGAGCCTCAGCGCTGAGAATGGCTGTCCCTTCCTTCTGCATCTCTAGCAGGCGTTGTGTTAGTGTCGCATATTCGTCCGCAGCCCGCTCAATGCGTTGCAAAAACTGCTCGTGAAGCCTCTCGTCATGCTGATATTCTGGCCGCTCGACAAAGCGCAGCATGCGCCCCGATACGTAGCGCTGACTCAGTTGCGAATAGCCGAAGCCGGGACGATGGCGAATCAGCTCATGTGTTAAACTGCGTGAGATTCCGTACAGGAGCAGGCTAAAGTTTGCATGCTCAAAGACAGAGCCGTGACCCGACGATTTCAGATTATCAAAATAGCGTTTTGCCTGTGCGTTCATAGAGCGTTTCGGTCCAAAGCTCATATAACACACCTGCCCGGCGATTTTGCACAGTTGCGCACCATCGGGCAGTTCAGTAGGATCGTCGAGATAGTTCGAGAAATGTAGCTCAAGATCGTATCCTGCAAGAAATCCAGATAACCCCGCTATATTTACAGCGGGACGTGACAGTACCACGACACCTGGCGAGGTCAAATAGGGAATGCCAGCTCTTGAGTGCTGCGCAGGGCTATCAATGGTAGGATAGCCTGCATTTTCACTGCCCTGGAACTCCTGAAAAAGTTGCTGTGGATCAATTTCTAACAAAAGAGGCTCCCTTCACAACTAGTACTCCACCAAACTTTACTGTATCAAAGAAAGTAGAATTAAACCCCGCGTAGGGAGCGTGCTTGCCTTGGGCTGGAAAGCTATAATTCGCATCCGGCTCACCTTTTTTGTCGCTTCCTACGCAGCCAACATTCCAGCCTTGGTACTGTACTAGCCACCAATACGCGACATGCTGCGATTAGCACGTTTAAAGCGTTTATCGCCAATGTAATGTTTGAGTTCTTTATGCCAGATAGCCTGGCGAATAGTAGTGGCAAGCGCCTGGTCATCGGCTCCAGAACGCAAGACAGTTCGCAGGTCGGTCTCCTCAGTGGCAAAGAGACAGGTGCGCAATTGCCCATCGGCTGTCAGACGGATGCGATCACATTGTGCGCAAAAAGGTTCACTGACAGGATTAATAAAGCCGACCTCACCAATACCATCGCTAAAAGTGTAGCGTCGCGCTGTCTCTGAGGGATCACTCGGACGAATAGGAACCAGTGGACCGTATTCTGCCTCGATAATCCGCTGAATTTCAGCGCCTGTGAGAATATCCTCTTTGCGCCACGTCTGGTCGGCATCCAGAGGCATAAACTCGATCCAGCGTATGGAATAGGCTTTATTGCGTGCCAGCCGCGCAAAATCTAACACCTCTTCCTCGGAGAAACCACGCATAGCTACCGCGTTGATCTTGATTGGGAAGATAGCTGGATACTTCTCCAACTCTGCCAGTCCTGCCAGTACAGCATCAAGCTGATTCCGTCGTGTAAGCTGCGCAAACTTTTCGTGCAACAGTGAATCAAGACTGACATTGATACGTGTCAGCCCTGCTTCAGCGAGGGCGCGTGCCTGTTGTTGAAGCAGCACACCATTGGTTGTCAGGCTCAAGCTTTTCAATCCTGGCAACAGCCGTAACTGGCGCACCAGCTCAGGAAGATCGCGCCGCACCAGAGGTTCTCCACCGGTCAGGCGAATCTGCTCAATACCCATCTCCACTGCCACACGCGCTACACGCTCGATCTCTTCATACGAAAGAATCTCTGACTTTGCTAGCCACGGTAAACCCTCAGCAGGCATGCAATAGGTACAGCGGAAGTTACACTTATCCGTGACCGAGATCCGCATATTCTTAATACGCCGTCCATAACTGTCTATAAGCGCTTCCATAAGCATCTCTCGTTCTTAACCCAACACATATTTGTACAAAAATGAATATATCTACTATAGCACATCACGAGCAAGGGTGATGTGCATTTCTGGCCTCTGTCAGGTAAAGAAGAACTTGCGCAAGTAGTGATTGAGTATATAACAAACGAAGAGACCCCCTACTGTATAAGTGGGAGGTCTCTTTTTTATGCCGGATAAGTAGAACGTGATGCTTACACTCTCTGCATGTTTCCACCAGCCTGACTAAGAAGCGCTACTAAGCATCATAGTACATCGCGAACTCAATCGGAGCAGGGCGCAGGCGCACCTGGTCAGCCTGTTCGCGCTTGAACTCGATGTACTTTTCGAGCAAATCGCTGGTGAATACATCACCTTCAAGCAGGAAGGCATGATCGTTTTCGAGTGCGCGCAGCGATTCGTCGAGCGAGCCAGGGACCGAACTAATCTCACTCAACTCCTCAGGGGTCATGCTGTACAGGTCGCGGTCCACCGGGCCATATCCATACTGGCTGGGTTCGATCTCGCGGCGAATACCATCCAGACCAGCCATGAGTAGGGCCGAGAAGAGGAGGTAGGGGTTGGCAGTTGGGTCGGGTGGGCGGAACTCGATACGTTTCGCCTTCGGGCTATCAGTCAACGGAATACGCACAGCAGCGCTACGGTTGCCTTTCGAGAAGACCAGATTGACCGGAGCTTCAAAGCCTGGCACCAGACGCTTGTAGCTATTGGTCGATGGCGCAGCAATAGCCAGGATGGCCGGGGCGTGAGTCAGAATGCCACCTACGTAGTAACGGGCCATCTGCGATATACCCGCGTAGCCATCGGCATCGTAGAACAGCGGCTTCTCGTTCTTCCACAGGCTCTGATGTGTATGCATACCTGAGCCGTTGTCTCCATAGACGGGCTTGGGCATGAATGTGACGGTTTTGCCGTACTTGCGTGCTGTATTCTTGATAACATACTTGTAGAGAAGTAACTTATCAGCGGTTTCAACCAACTTGCCGAAGCGATAGTCAATCTCACACTGACCGGCAGCGCCGACCTCGTGATGGTGAGCCTCAACGAGAATACCCAGTGCTTCGAGGTTGAGCACCATCTCTGTGCGCAGGTCCTGGTAAGTATCACTTGGCGCGACAGGGAAGTAGCCGCCCTTGATATTCATCAAGTGTCCGAGGTTGCGTGTGCCATCGCGTCCTTCACTGTTCCAGTGAGCCTCATCGGAATCAACTTCAACATATTGCTTGTTATCTCGGGAGGTGTAGCGTACGTTGTCGAAGATATAAAATTCTGCCTCAGGGCCAAAGTAAGCGGTGTCGGCAATACCAGTACTGCGGAGGTATTCTTCTGCTTTTTGCGCAATATAGCGTGGATCACGGCTATAGGGATTTTTCGTACTGGGATGAGCAATGTTACAGGTGAGGCTTAACGTGGGGACTGCGGTGAAGGGGTCAATAAAGGCGGTATCAGGATCAGGAATGACCAGCATATCGCTTTCGTTGATCGTCTGGAAGCCACGCACACTCGAACCGTCGAATGGCAAACCTTCAACAAAGATGTCTTCCTTCAATTCATGAGCGGGTACGCTAAAGTGTTGCCAGGTGCCGGGAACGTCTGTGAACTTGATATCGACGATCTTCACACCGTTTTCTTTAGCAAGCTTTAGGACTTCCTCTGGGGTCATCTGTCGTCTTCTCCTCTTAGCTGATCTTGTCCTGGCTCCATTGCAGGAAGAAATGGCGAGCGTTGCCTGAACACGAACCTGGATATTCTGCACATAGATACAGAATACACTGATACAGAATACACTCTCAGCCGGGCTGAGTTTTAGATTGTCTGTACCTATGATATGACGCCAATGATAGAAGATACTACAGATACTTTATCTGAAAGTTATAGGCAGGGAATTGTGCACTCTGCACAGTTTCTCACACTCTTTGGAGAGGGAAAGTCTCTCAAGAGACTCTCCCCTAAATACATAATGCGTTTTCTGTCTTGCGTATAGATTCATACTGATGTTGTAACAGCAGATCCTCAGGGGTGTCGATGTCCAATGAGAGACCGATGCGTGTATGCTCTTGAATCCTCAGGTGCCTTTGCTCTGCCTCTGCTTGATACCGCTGAAAACTGTTCAGGCCGAAGACGTAGGGAACTACCAGTGGAGGGCGCAAGAGCAACGCATTTGTCCCTGTGCGATCACGTGAAGGGGCAAGCACAATATCATAGCTCAGAGATTGTTGGACCATCTCACGGATATCCTCTGCTTGAAGCAAAGGCAGATCCGCCGAGAGCGTGAGTAGCGCTGTTGCCCCCTCTGCTAACTCTCGCATTGCCGCACGAGTGAGTGCCGGATTGTGGCCTGCTTGCTCTTCAAAACGTGCTCGTGCTCCCCACTCCTGAGCACGTTCGAGCACATGGCTGTCCGGGCTAACGACTGTCACCTGTGCCAGAACCGCGCTTTCATGCAGTGTGTGGATAACGTGATAGAGCATTTCGAGCACCAGATCTGCGCGTTGTGTCTGTGTTAGATGCGCCGTAAGCCTGCTCTTGGCCTCGTGTAACGCTTTTACAGGAATAAGTGCTGTGTATTTCAATGGTGTATATCCATGAGATGTATGATCAGACAACGCCTAATGCATGTTTGTTTTCATGCCCCTCCAGCTTGCTGACTAGATGCGTAGTCCGGCAGCTTCCAGTACAGTTTGGGCAAGCTTTTTCTTGACATCCAGGTCACGCATAATGGTGTCGGTGACAACGGTGGGAATGCCTAGATCTTCGACCTCCTGGACGAGCTGTGCATCTTGCGTGTCGAGCACCATAACATCGAGAAAGTCACGATAACAACGCGCCACGCCAACAGCAGATACCTCGCGACCAACGCCATGCATCAGCTTGTCGGCTGGCCCTTTGATCGGTGCTCCCCCCACGATAGGGCTGACTGCCACGACCATCCCACTTGCCTCGTGTAATGCGTCGTGAATGCCAGGAACGGCGAGAATACTCCCGATACTCACAATAGGATTACTGGGAGCGAGCAGAATTGCCTCAGCTCTCTTGATTGCGTCCAGCACGCCGGGAGCTGGTCGTGCCTCTTGTGCACCCACGAAGACTACGTCCTGCACCTCATCAGCACAGCGGCGCTGTACCATGTATTCCTCAAAGTGAAACAGGCCCACTGGTGTCTGAATATGTGTCGCGATTGGCTGATCACTCATGGGTAAGATACGGAGTTGAAGGCCAAGGGATTGGCGCAATCCATCCGTGATCTCGCTCAACGTTTTGCCCTGCTTCAGCAGGTTTGTACGATGAATATGTGTCGCGAGATCGCGATCACCGAGCAGAAACCAGTCCTCGTTGCCATAGCTCGTTAATTGTTGCATTGTATGATAGGTATCGTTGCGAATCCCCCAGCCGTTTTTCTCATCCACAATACCAGCCAGGGTGTACATTACGATATCAACATCGGGCGAGACGTGCAGGCCATAAAACTCGCGGTCATCCCCGGTGTTGGCAATGACTGTTATCTCTTCCTGGGGAATGACTTGCACAACGCCCTGTAAAAAGCGTGCTGCCCCAACGCCGCCAGCGAGAACTACTATCATAAAACAGTAAAATCCTTTTCTAGATCTTCTACGAAAACGGACGCCGCTGCTCTTGTAAGACACAAACGGATGCTCTTCCCAGAGCGAGCTGTGCTCAGGTTTGTGCAAAGAGTGTATCGCGGCTAGTGCTCCCGCACCCAGTTTTTCAAGAAGCAGTAAAAATAAAAAGTGTTAATCAAAGCGCGCAATGAGTTGCTCTCGTGGTCGATGTTCGCGCCGAACAGGATCGGCAGCAGCATATCCAACCGTTATCAGAGCATGAGGAATGAGCCGCTTGTCCAGGTCCAGTGCATCACAAACGATCTCAGGACAGAAAAGCGGTGCGCACATCCAGCCAGTATCCAGGCCCAGATCATAAGCCATCAAGAGCATATTTTGTATCGCAGCCCCCAGGCTTTGAATCGCCATCGTTGTCTCATGTGCTTGGCGCTGCTTGTCAGGATAAACATCCAGCTCTTCCAGGTATAGACAGGGAATAATAATAGCAGGGGCGCGCAATATGCGCTGCCGCGACTTCTCCAGCCGAATAGCAACAATTTCGGCTGACTGCCCATCCATCTCTAGATTGCTACGCCAGGTTTCGCCCATTCGCTCTGCCAGTTGCTGTTTGAGATCGTGCCGTGTGATAATTACAAAGCGCCAAGGCTGTCGTCCATGGGGGGAGGGTGCCCAGCGTGCTGCCTCGATCATCTCCTCCAGCATTTCACGTGCCACAGGCCGTTCCTGATAGACACGCACACTGCGGCGGCTTCGTAAAAGCGTCGTGAGATCTCCAGCGCGTGGGGAGTATGTCAACGGACGTTCTTCAGAATTTTGCTCTTTAAAATATATACTCACGGTACTCGCTCCAAATGATGTATTCCTTGATGCGCTCAACGAAACATGTCAATTGCGCTATCACGAATGAGGCTGCGTGCATCGCCCGCGCCGGGTGTATACATGTAGCCACGAATCAGAGCAACAGGTATACGGTCAATCTTGCCCATCACCAGTTCGGCTGCTGCTGCCAGTTCGTCTGCCACAGCGATGACACTGGCGCGCATTTCATACCCATAGGGATCGCGTTGACCTCGATAATCGGCCTGCGTTGCAATACCCGCGCTTCCGATAGCCATATTCACCTGACCATTACGCCATGGCCGCCCCCAGGTGTCTGAAATAAGTACAGCAATGTTCCAGGTCTCGTTCTTCTCAGCAAGCTGCTGCAAACGTGCGCGTATATGTCGTGCTGATAAATCTGAGTCAAGTGGTAATAGTGTAAGCTGATCTTTTCCGGCAACATTCGACTCATCGACCCCGGCGTTCGCGCAGATGAAACCATGCTGTGTTTCGCTGATAAGCACACCATGATCCATGCGCACAATACGCTTACTCTCACGAAGCACTACTTCCACGTGGCGAGCGTCTTTCTGCCATTGCTGCGCATACTGCTGAGCGAAGGGCGATGGTTGGATATCGTTCAGGTAGACAACACGTCCCTCTGCCTTGGAGACAATCTTCTGCGTCACCACAAGAATATCTCCTTCCTGCAAAGAGAGATCTTGGGTACGAAGCGCGTTGAATAGCAGCGCTCCCAGGTCCGTTCCTGTAGCAATCTCGCCAATACCGCGAATCGGGATAATCCGTAGTTCGTCTATACTCATTTTTCAGCTTCCCTGGTTATTGAATGGGATGAAATGCTCAGAGTTCTGCACACCGAGAGCACAATACTTTATACAACACCGTATCTATCGTTTCTATTCTCTTTGAGCAGATAGGGAGAAATTTCGTTGTCCTTCTCTAGCATCACGCTTTGTCTGTGACCTATTGCTACAATTTTACGTAGAGGTAAGCCAAAGCAAGAAAAGGATTGCATCCTGTTGTAGAATAGAGAGCATTAAGAAGGGATGCTGCTCAGACAAGTGCTGCTTCTTAATTACATTGAAAGGGGTTATTATGTTTACAACATTAGGTCGTCTGTTTCTCTCTGCGATCTTTATCTCTGGTGGGGCGAACGTATTTATGAATCCCGATGGTCGGGCGCAGAAGGTCGCCGCGGCGGGTATTCCTGCACCGCGTTCGGCGACGATTTTGAATGGTGCGGTGATGGCAGTTGCCGGAACAACATTGGCAGCGGGAATCGCTCCCAAACTATCAGCTCTTGCGCTGCTGGGCACACTGATCCCAACAACCTTCGTTGGCCATCCATACTGGCAGGAAACGGATCAGATGACGCGTGCGAATCAGCAGATTCACTTTCTGAAAAATGCCGGGATGATGGGTGGACTCCTCATGGTGTTGGCTCAGAAAAAGGATTAAGAAGTAGCTGACAGCCTCGTGAGTATTGCGGCGTTGCCTTTTTTAGTGTTAGAAACTAAATGCAAGGCAACGCTTATTTTCATAGAGGAGTATACGCCAACATGGAAAGGGCAAAATACTGTACATTAAAATCTGTTGCAGAGGAGCAGTAGTTCAACACACTTTTATGCTTGATGTATTCTATTACACAATGTTCAGTTCGATATCTGCAAGAAACTCATCAACAACGGAGAGAAAATGTTCTGGCTCTTCTATGAATGGATAATGTGAGCTTTCTTCAAAAAGCATGAGCTGTGAGTCAGCTATACCTGCATGTAAGTGCGCTTCCTGCTGCACAGCCATTCCATCATATTTTCCGGCTACAATCAATGTTGGAACACAAATATCTTTCAGCCGAGGACGAATAACGAAGTCTAGTCTGTGGTGCGTTGTCGATCAGCAGAATGAGCTAGAAAGCGAATGAAGCCTTTATGAAGATGCTTGCTGGTTAGCACGTGGACAAGGTGCAAGTCTCTTCTTGTCTCTCTCGAACGTTACTATCGTGGTGAACTGAAACTCCAATGCGATTGTATCGTAGATAGGTTAGCGCGTCTATAGAAGTAGTAGGATATCAGTGCTTTTTG
>DAOUDD010000151.1:0-12792 GCA_034431765.1 Ktedonobacteraceae bacterium
GCTCACCTGCACCTCTCGTGCGTGCCGAACATGCAGATGATGCCAGCCAACCACGTACTACTTCGAGAGAAGAAACACGGCAAATTGCTCACGCTTCGACTGCATCTCATCAACAGATACACCTTCGGAGAAAGGAAATTGTTGCAGCGCCCAATTGGGAAGCACTGCCATATATGCCTGATTTGCGGCAATTGCTTCGTCGTCTAGCGTGAGTGTTGCATATTCGCGTTGCTGCCTGCTCATAGTTCCACGCAAGGGACTTTTCGGATGCGATAGCGGAATACAGATCTGCAAGAAGAGGAGAGTTGAGAGCTGCACATCATGAGGACGTAGCTCTCCTCGTGCGATACCATCTGCAAACACGTTCTGCACAATCGCCATCATCCGCTGATTCATTGCTTCACTGATTTCGTGCTGCTGCTCTTCGGTCAGCAGATGTATCTCTTCATGCGAGAAACGCGTGACATCAAAGGTCGGTTGTTCCAACAGGGCAAGCATAAGCCGTTGCAATTTCTCTTGCGTCGAACTAGGCTCATCAGCCACAGCAGAGGTAACAACCTGATGTGTTCGCTCCAGGATGAAAAGCACCAGACGAAAGAATAACTCCTGCTTACTGGCGAAATGATAGAAGAGCGCCGCTTTCGTAATATGCAAATGATTAGCAATTTCCTGCTGATTTATATTCTCGTAGCCCCCCGCAAGATAGAGCGCCTCGGCCTCTTTGAGAATGCGTTGCTGCGTATGTGTGCTTCGTCCATCACGTTGCCGGCTCATATTGTCTATATCATTCCCTCTAACTAACCTTCTGGTAAGTAAATTTACTGGAGGAAGGAAGATTTGTCAAGGAAAAAGATAGAGAGCATTTGCGGGCAAAATAGTCAGTGAAAATGAGACAGGCTCCCTTGAGAGTATTCAAGAGAGCCTATGTCTTGTGATAGGTGAGTGCGTTTAGCTTGCGGACTTCTCGATGGGAGCACGGACAAGACTGCCCCACTCGGTCCAGGAGCCGTCGTAGTTGCGTACGTTGGAGTAGCCGAGCAGTTGGGTGAGGACGAACCAGGTGTGGGCCGATCGCTCACCAATACGGCAATAAGTGACAACTTCTTTGTCGGGAGTAATGTCCTTGCCCTCGTAGATCTGGCGCAGCTCTTCAGCCGACTTGAAGGTGCCATCAGAGTTGGCTGCGGTTGCCCAGGGAATGCTCTTCGCGCCTGGAATGTGACCAGCACGCTGCGCACCCTCCTGTGGATAGTTGACCATGTGCAGCAGCTCACCGCTATACTCCTGAGGGGAGCGTACGTCAATGAGACGAAGCTGTGCATCCTTCAGTTTCGGCGCAATCTCATCACGGAAGGCACGAATCTTTTCGTTGGCCGGTTGCGCATGGTAGTTCGTGCGCGGGTAGTTGGGAATTTCTTTCGTGAAGGGACGCTTCTCAGCCTCCCACCTCGCACGACCGCCATTGAGAATTTTGACATTCTTCACGCCATACATTGTAAATAGCCAGAAGGTGTAGGCCGCGTACCAGTTGTTGCGATCTCCGTAGAGAACAATCGTCGTGTCATTGCTGATCCCCCAATGGCTCAACAATTCCTCCAGGCCTTTCTGATCCACGAAATCGCGGCTCAACGGGTCCTGAACATCGACGTGCCAGTCAAGCTTGACCGCGCCCGGAATATGCCCAACTTCATAAAGCAGGACATCCTCGTCTGCCTCGATCAAACGTATATTGGGGTCTTGAAGATGATCGGCAACCCACTGGGTATCAACAAGGACCTCGGGATGTGCATACTCAGCCATAGTAGCTGTTCTCCTTACTCTACTGTACATTGTTGATTTAGTAGATCAACATTTAAAATTGCTACTGTAGTATAGAAGCTGGAAGGAGGATCTGTCAAGGTCAAGCTGTACAATTATCAGCTCTATCTAAAGACTACAAAAATAAGGTATATGCGCTCTTTTCATCACATTATTCACTATGACATTTCCCTTCCAGACCTCTTCTACTAGTATAACGGATAACTACCTCTGAAATATTTGCTTAATCCCTCTCTGTAGTTACCCTTGACAGAGTAATCTACTGTGTGTTATATATCTGTTACGGATATATCAATGATAGATATATCCGTAACAGAGTAATATCTAGGGAGAAATGCTTTTTGTTTTCCGAACAAGTGTTATCTGTCAAAAAAAATGACAATCGCCGACTCTTTTAGAGATATATTGAAAGGATCGACTTTTGAAATCATTGACACCACATCTTGTACTTCCACCGAACGCCTTCATCGACCTACAGATGCATACGATTTACAGTGATGGTATCTGGACGCCTCAACAGTTAATTGATTACCTGGCCAGTGAGGAATTTGCACTCGCTGCCATCACTGATCATGATCGTGTGGATACTGCTGCGGAACTCCAACAGCTTGCAGCAGCGAAAGGTGTTTCCCTCCTCACTGCCGTAGAGATGAGCACGTCATGGAAAGGTGGGCCGACAGATGTTCTCTGTTACGGATTTGATCCTGAACAGAATGAACTGCAAGACCTTGCACAAAATGTTACGTTTCAGCAGCGCGAGAACACTCAGCAAGTCTGTGAAAACCTCCGAAAGACCGGCATCTCCTTTTCTCAAGACGAACTGCATTTCCTTCTGGCAAAACCGAGTGCGCAACAGCCGAAGGAACTGATTGCACTCCTAGAAAAACGAGGATTTGGAACCGGAAAGCCGGATGCCTGGACATCGATCGAGGAGGCAGGTTTCCTCTGGGCCACCAGTGACATTTCTGCGGTTGTTGATGCAGCCCATGGCAGTGGAGCAGTATGTCTTCTCGCTCACCCTGGACGAGGCGATGGCTTTACTTACTATGATGTCAATGTGCTTGATGAACTACGAAGACAGGTTCCCATTGATGGCTTTGAGGTCTATCATCCTGCTCACACAGCAGAGCAGGTTGTTATGTATCAGGAATATGCTGAGAAACATCACCTCCTGACTAGTTCCGGTTCAGATTCTCATAGTCCAGAGAAGAAACCTATCAAATATCAGGCCTCGTTGAGCAGACGCCTTTTAGAACGGTTGAACATTCGGGTGGAAGAATAGCAAAAACTCACTCATAACCAGATCAAACAATCACATGAGAGGAGGTTTCATGAAAAATACCGAGCGCGACCCTGAAGCGTTGTTACCGCTTACACCGGCTGTTTTGCACATCCTATTAGCGCTTGCAGACGGTGAGAGACATGGTTACAGCATCATGCAGGAGGTGACAGCGTTAACAGACGGCAAACTGCATATGGGGCCAGGAACGCTCTATGGCTCGATTAAGCGCATGCTTGCTGCTGGCTTGCTTATAGAGTCAGGAGAACGTCCTGATCCCACCCTCGATGACGAACGCCGTCGTTACTACCGCCTGACAGGTTTCGGACAACGCGTCATGCAGGCTGAGGTACGACGGCTCTCCCACTTGCTACGCGTTGCACAGCGCAAGAGGGTATGGATAGAGCCTGGAGTGCAGGGAGGTGGCATATGAAGAGAGACGTAGATGGGCAGAACATTGCATGTGCCGAAGGGCTTTATCGTACCTTGCTGTTTGTCTACCCTCCCGGTTTCAGAAAAGACTATGGCCAGCAGATGGTACAAAACTTTCGTGATTGCTATCGCGTTGCGCTGCAACAGGGGCAAAAACGCGACCTGATTCAACTGTGGCGCTTGGTTCTTTATGATCTTACTCGAAGTGCTTTTTCAGAAAACGTTCAATCTCTTATTACTTTTTTACGAAAAATTACAGGATTAGAAAGGAACACTCTCATGTCTGGTCTTCTCTCACTTGATGTCGCTGCACGTACTGATATTGGTCGCAAACGTGCAGCCAACGAAGATACGCTGGTGTCAATTGTGCCGGAAGAGGCACAGGTTATGGAACGCAAAGGAGCTCTATTCGTCGTCGCCGATGGCATGGGAGGGCATTCCTATGGTGATGTAGCAAGCACCATGGCAGTGCAGATCATACGTGAAACGTATTATAAGAATAGTAGCGACGACGTAGTGGAATCTCTGCGACAGGCTGTGGAGCAGGCCAACGTCGCCATTCATCGTCGCGGTCAGGAGCAGGCGAAAGGGAACGACGAGAAATTTATGGGTTCTACCTGCGTCGCCGTTGTTCTTAAAAAAGATACCGTGTATGTCGCGAATGTAGGCGATAGCTTTGCCTATATTGTGCGCAAGGACACAATTCGGCAGATAGCGCAAGACCATTCGTGGGTTGCTGAACAAGTACGCCTGGGAACGATGATGCTGGAGGAGGCACAAGCACAGGGCAAAGGGAACGTTATTATGCGCTCTCTTGGCACCCAACCTGATGTCGAGGTATACACAGCATCCGAGCAGGTTCAGAATGGCGATGTGCTGGTGTTGTGCACCGATGGTTTGCACCGTCTCGTTAGCGAAGAGGAGATCCGTACCATTGTGCGGCAGTATGGCTCCGAGGAGAGCGCTACACGCCTGATTGCTCGCGCAAATGAGAATGGTGGACCCGACAATATCACAGTTCTGGTTGTCAGAATTGCGCTACCCGGCAAGAATTAACAGGAATCAATTAGCGAAAAATCGAAAAATCAGTCGATGGGCTTTAAGAAAAAAGCCCATCGACTGATTTTATCAACTGACCGTAGGATGTTTGCTCGTTATTGGCTAATACGACGACCACGCAGATCCTCAGGTGCAGGAGTAGTCTGTGTGTACGTAGGTGAACTCAGGCGCGTCGCGTTTGTTGTTTGAGAAGCTTGCAACTGCGCGGCGCTAGACTCCAGGCTGCTTTCGCCACGAGCCAGCCAGCGAGATGCACTCTCGCGTCCACCCAGACCGAAGGCCAGGCCAAAGGCCAGAGCAACGGACCCAACAATTGCAGTGAACAGAATTTGAATCAGAGCCGGAGCGATTTGCAATTGCTCCAGGGCGATCAAGGCGACGAAGCCAAGAATTGCATAGCGCGCAATGTTAGCAAAGATGTTTGGATTGCCAACGCGGGTACTTGCAGTTGCGCCACGGACGATATCAGCCACAACTGTTGCAGCCAATGTACCAAGGAAGAGCACCAGGATTGCAACAAACACGTTCGGCAGATAGCCTACTACTCGGCCAAGCAGGTCACTTACAGTGGTCAGGCCAAGGGTGTTGACAGCCGGAACGAGGAAGATCAGGAAGACAAACCAATAGACGATCCGTCCCAGCAGCTCTGCTGCATCCATGCGCAGCCCCATCTGCTGCTCCAGGCGCGTCAGACCGATGCGATCTGCAACACGATCAAAGCCAACCTTCCGTAGAAGTGCAGTTACACCTCTTCTAAGCGCGGCAGAGATAAGCCATCCTATAAATAGGATGAGCAGGAAACCGATCAACTTAGGGATGAATGCAAAAGCAAGCCCTAAAGCATCGGTGAGTGAGGTCCAGATCGCTGTTCCCCAATCAGTAATTGTTCGCATACGTTACCTCCATGCAAAATCTTTATTAATACCAGGATGATAAGTAGATTGTACTCTACATAGGTTATACGTTTCATAATGATATTTAGAAGGTCAGCAATAAAAAATACTAAGCATTCCTTTAAAATCACTTATCTATTTTTAATTTTTCCATATTTGCTAATTTCATTACATCTATATCGTTTCTCCTCACCATCATAGAATTGCAAGCTGTTTCATCTCACTTTACACAAATAAAAAACTATGCATGCCTTTCAAAACAATTTACTACTATGTAATTGCTATAAAAGGCATGCATTTTTCAGGTATGGACATTCCTAACTAATGCGTCGGTTCCGCAACTGTTCGGGTGATGGAGCCGTTTGTGGTGCAGGAGGTTGACTCAGAAGCGTTGCATTTGTAGGATGAGTCATTTGCCCTTGAACAGCTTTTGCCTCCAGGTTGCTTTCGCCACGAGCCAGCCAGCGTTGCGCACTCTCGCGTCCACCCAATCCGAAGGCCAGACCAAAGGCAAGAGCAACCCCACCAATGATAGCCGTGAACAGAATCTGGATCAGCGCGGTTGCAATCTGCAATTGCTCTAACACAATCAAGGCGACAAAGCCCAGGATCGCGTAACGTGCAATATTGGCAAAGATAGCGGGATTGCCGATTCGCGCATTCGCAGTTGCACCACGAACGATATCAGCAACCACCGTTGCAACAAGCGTGCCGAGGAAGAGTACCAGGATCGCGACAAAGACGTTCGGAAGGTACTCCACCACACGTCCGAGCAGATCACTCACGGTCGTCAAACCTAGAGTGTTAACCGCAGGGACGAGAAACAGTAAGAATACAAACCAGTAGACAATACGTCCTAGTAGTTGAGGTGGGTCCATACGGACGTTCATTTGCTGCTCGAGGCGTGTCAGACCGATGCGATCAGCAAAGCTATCAAAGCCAACTTTACGCAGTAATGTAACGACACCTCGCGATAGTGCGCTAGCAATGATCCAGCCTATGAGCAAAATCACGAGGAAACCGACGAACTTCGGGATGAATGCAAATGCTGCCCCTAAAGCATCGGTGAGCGAAGTCCAGATTGCTGAACCCCAATCAGAAATGGCTCGCATACTTTACCTCCAGACATATTTTCAATTGATCACTATCCAATGGACACAGTGCATCCTATGTACAAGCAACGCTCTGACATAACATTTAGTATGTCAACAATAATAAATTGGTATTATCCAATAAGTATCTCTATTCTTTTTATTTTCTTTGGCTAATTTATAGAGAACAAAATTATATAGATATGTGGAGTACAGCACAGATAGCTAAAAGTGCTGATAGAATACAGATATGTGGAGCTTTGACAATGTCGTTGCAGACGAGATCTGTGAAGAAATATGTGATATACTCGACTACTATAAGCAGTTTTGTGCCACTTCAGAGTTGCCTTTCGATTTTCACTATCTGCGAAACATGTTAGTGAACGATCCATTGTCTATCCACAAGAATAAGGAGGCTCTATGGCTGCTCCATCTCTACCCGCTCCAGCTCTTCAGGAGCAGATTGCTGGCTGGCTCTCTCCCACTGAGTTTCATTGTATAGAGTGTATCTGCGACACCTTTCTGCCCGCGCTCACTCCTCCCGAAGGCAGTTTTGCAGCGCTCGCCTCCTACTACCAACGCAATGCCCATGATCTGCATATCCCACTACTCGTTGCTGAAACGTTGGCGCGTGAAAGTGTGCAAACCCAGGCTGACGTTCGCCAGTTACTAAAAGTTTTCGCCAGTCCTTTTACTGGCCTGCTCCTGATAGGCGTTGCCAGACCATTTGTCGAGCTTGTACAGGAGCAGCGAGAGAGATATCTGCTGGGACTGGCAAAGAGTCCAATTGCGCGGCTGCGTCAGGGCTACCAGGCCTTCAAGCGGCTCACGGGTTTTCTCTTCTTCTCCGTGCCTGATCGACAGGGAGACAACCCTAACTGGCAAGTTCTTGATTACACTCCTCCTGCGCTCTCGTCTAACACCTTGCCACGCCTAATCAGCCCACTGGATATTCAAGAGGATACCGTCCTGGAGTGTGATGCAGTCGTGATCGGCTCCGGTGCAGGTGGCGGGGTCGCGGCGGGCGAACTTACTGACGCGGGCAAGAGCGTGATAGTACTGGAGAAGGGGGGATATTTTGCTGAAGAGAATTTCACCCTGCGCGAAGCTGAGGCGATGCGTGATCTCTATTTAAAGAACGGCACACTGGCGACAAAGGATCAAGGTGTCATCATCCTGGCAGGCAGTACGTTGGGTGGTGGTACAGTTGTAAACTGGTGCACCTCTTTCCGCACGCCGGAGAACGTACTGGAGGAATGGACCAAGCGTTCAGGCATTTCAGCATTTACTGACTCGCCTCTTCAAGATAGCTTCGCCGCCGTTGAGAGACGAATCTCTGTAAATACTGCAAATAGTGCACACAACAAACAGAATCAATTGCTTTTTGATGGTGCTACAGCTCTTGGTTATCACGCAGGCTCATTACGCCGGAATGCACAGGGATGCGAGCAGCGCTGCGGTACATGTGGCTTTGGCTGTCGCTACGGTTGCAAGCAATCGACAATGCGTACCTATTTACAGGATGCCTATGATGCAGGCGCACGTATAATTGTTCGCTGTAGTGCAGATCGAGTACTAATCCAAAATGACAGGGCAGTTGGAGTAGAGGCGAGAGTAAACGATCCGCAAACGGGAAGAAGCGCACGCGTAACTGTTCGCGCAAAAGTTGTTATCTGTGCGGCTGGGTCAATCCATTCGCCAGCCGTCCTGCTTCGTTCGAGAATCGAGAATGCACATATAGGACAACATCTCTACCTGCACCCAACTTCAACGATTGGCGCAACGTATCGGGAGAAAGTTTACCCCTGGCAGGGCGTCATGCAATCAGCCTACTGTGATGAGTTTGCCCGTCTGCATGGCAACTACGGCTATAAGCTAGAGGTAGCCCCAGCTCATCCCGGACTTCTGGGACTGGGCACAGCGTGGTATGGCGCACGTGATTATCGTGAACGTATGGCAAACGCAGCATTTAGCAGCACTATCATTGTCCTCACCCGTGATTGTGGGTCGGGATCTATCACCCTGGATCGAGCGGGGGAACCACTGGTGAACTACGTCCCCTCGGCCTTTGACCGTGCTCACTTGCTTCATGGGTTGCGGAGAGCAGCACGTGTGCATTTCGCAGCAGGAGCCCAAGAAATAGTCTCACTTCACAGCAAACCGACAAAGCTAGCACGTAGAGCGGATGGAACAGTCTCTACAAGGGATCTGAGCAGCTTTGATGCGCAGCTTGAACGACACGGCATGGGGCCGAACCGCCTTATCATCTTCTCGGCTCACCAGATGGGCACCTGCCGTATGGGCGCAGATCCGGCTAAATCTGTCACAGATAGCAACTGCGAAGTACACAACGTAAAGGGTCTATTCGTCTGTGATGGCAGCGTCTTTCCTGCATCGTCGGGCGTCAACCCCATGCTCTCAATCATGGCTCTCGCACACCAGGCCAGTCAATATATCAAAACAGTGTTGTAGAAAGATGTACCTGTAGAAATAAACAGGTATCCTCACCATTCTACCTGTGGAAAAAACTGGTCACTCGAACGATGCAGCACTCTTCTCTTTGGGCATATACTTTGGAGAACAGAAGTGTATACGTCATATATGTATAATTTTGTGTCTTCCTCCTAGAGAGATAGAGAGTGCTATGAAACGACCCTCAGCCGTAGGGAAGCCGCTCCAAGCGGCAGAAGAGAAATTTAGCCTGAAGAAAGTGCCAGGAGCATTTGCCAGTTTACCTCGTGTGATGCGCCTGGTCTGGTCAACAAATGCTCTATTTACTGTGATTTTAGGATTTCTGAGCCTTTTACAGGGATTTATACCCGCTATCAGTGTCTCGATTACAGCACTGGTGATAGATAGTGTCGTCCATGCAATTCGTATCGGCAACACCTCTCCTATCTGGCCACCGATAGGCTTACAACTGGGAATTACACTGGGATCGAGCCTTCTCAGTACACTCAGCAATATTGTGCAGCAACTTTTGCAAGAGCAGGTTTCTAACCGTGTGCAGCTCGACATTCTCAAGAAGGCCAATACACTCGACCTTGCCTTTTTCGAGAATCCTGAGTTTTACGACAAGATGCGCCAGGCTGCGAACCAGTCATCGTATCAGCCAGTTTCGATGATCTCACAGACGTTTGACATGGGTCGTACATTAGTCACACTGGTATCGCTTATCTTCTTGCTGCTCAATCTCGCGTGGTGGCTGGCGATTGTCGCGTTAATCGTGCCCATCCCTGCCTTCTACTCCAGCACACGCTATGGCTGGCGCGGTTATCAAATGATGCGCCGCCAATCTCCAGAGCGGCGGCTGATGTCGTACTTCAACACGCTGATGACTACCGATACCTACAATAAAGAGGTTAAGCTCTTCAACCTGGGTGACTTCTTCATTCGCAGATTCTGGGATCTCGCGACAAAGCTATATCAGCAGGACAAGAAGCTTTTGATTCGGCGTTACCTGACGAACTTTGCCTGGTCGGGTCTCACAGGCATCGCTAATAGCGCCATCTATCTCTACGTTGCCCTACAAGCAGTCATTGGACGAATCACACTTGGTGGCCTGACGCTATACACACAAACGGCAGTGCAAGTGGGACAGAACTTTCAAGGCTTGTTGAACGGCATCTCCAGCACCTACGAAAACACGTTATATGTCAACACGCTGTTCGAGTTTCTGGCGTACGAACCAAAGATTGTTTCGCCACCTCATCCCCAGCCAGTGGAACCCTCACAGAGTGCAAAGGGATTGGATATCGAATTCCGCAATGTTAGCTTCACCTATCCAGGTAAGGACCCGGAGACGCAGGTTGCGCTTCGCCACGTCAGTTTTACCATTCACCCAGGCGAAGCTATCGCGCTTGTTGGGCGCAACGGCGCAGGAAAGACAACGCTGGTCAAACTACTGACACGGTTGTATGAGCCAGATGAGGGTGAGATTCTGATCGGTGGACGCAACATTAGAGAGTACGACCTCAAAGAATTGCGCGAACAGGTCGGCGTTATCTTCCAGGATTACGTCAACTACTACATGAGCGCGCAGGAGAACATTGGCATCGGGCGCGTGGACCAGATCGAGGAGCGTGAGCTGGTAGTGAGCGCTGCGAGCAAGAGCGGCGCAAACACAGTGATTGAGAAACTACCGGACGGATATGACACCATGCTTGGACGCTGGTTCAAAGGTCTCAAGGAGAGCACCCAATTGAGCGGCGGCGAGTGGCAAAAGATCGCTCTTGCACGCGCCTTTATGCGCGATGCTCGCATCCTCGTTCTCGACGAACCAACCAGCGCTCTTGATGCCCAGGCCGAGTACGATGTCTTTACACGCTTCCGCATGCTTACTGAAGGCAAGACCGCTATCTTCATCAGCCACCGCTTCAGCACCGTGCGCTTAGCAGATCGCATCTTCGTCATTGAGAACGGTAACATCATCGAAAATGGCTCACACGAGCAACTTATCGCTCTCAACGGTCGCTACGCCGAACTATTCAACTTGCAGGCCGAGGCATATCGTTAAGAACATGTATTGCTGAAAGAACCTGACCTCTTTATTGTAGGTATTGGTGAGCATCTGTGTGTTAAGGTACGACATGATAGCGCCAGTTTGTGTCGCGCTAGAGTAGTCAGAGACATATGCATCTCTGACTACTCTAGCACTTTGACTGAAATTAGCACACTACTGCTCTTCTTGAAGAAGCGATTTCTCTGCCTCCCTTACATCTACCGCCTCTATGATCCCATCCCGTAATTTCTTCAATTTTTGCACATCATTGTCAATCTCTATCTGCTGCTGAGCTAATTCCAGCAATTTGGGGAACCGTACCTTTACTATCTTTAGCACAGTTTCTCGTAAGGCAATCAGTTCACCTTCCGCGCGACCTTCACGGAGAATCTCCCGATACACGGGTTCATCTCGAAGTATATCAAACATAGTGCGATACCTCTCTTTAAGCCACTCAAGATTGTCCGAATGCAAACGAGTAAAGGTGTGAAATGCCAGGGTAAAACCAGCATGCTCAAGATCCTGACTGTGGATAGGTGCAAGCCTGGTAAACATCGTATCAACGACTTCTCGTGTTGCACCTCCTTTTGTCAGAGGCAGAAGCGGGAGCAATACTGCTTGCCCTGTCTTGAGAATATCCTGTGGGGTCAACTCACCCATTTCAATGGTTTCATACTCAAACTGTAACATATTCTTACGCGTAGGAATATCCCAGCTCAAAGGTGGTTGCTTGACGGTGCCATCTTTGAGCAGGTAGATTACACACGAGAGCACGGGCAGATTGTACTCGCTGCGTGCCAGAACGTTGTAGCGTAACAGGCGCTCAGGCATGGTGGGATCGTTGTAGGTCTGGAATTCGTAGTGGGTTAGCATTGGTTCGTTCTCTACAACCACCTCCACTAATGCATCGACTTCCAGATTCCACGCTTTGAGCTGTTCCGAACGCAATTTAACATACTGAGCCTGAGGTAAGACGAGGTCAACGAATGCCTGTGGGTCGATGCGCAGGAGCTTGCGCATACTTTCGTCCCAATACTTTGCCATACCGCCTCCACTTATTCATCAATTTCCTAGCAGGAGTGTAGCACAGTATTGCTCGAACGTCGAGATATGAAGAAAATAGGCTAGGGTTAGCCCACTATTGAAGTCTACCTATTTACGCTCTATCCCCAAGCCGCTTTTAATGGAGGTCAGATTGTAAACGCTTCCTTGCTGTTCGTAACCACCTGTGAAGGGATCTTCGCTCAGGAGCATAGGTGTGTCCAGATCGATGAAGCGGAAGCCACCAAGACCAGCGGCAAGGTGTGCTGCAGCACTTGTCGCCAGTCGTGATTCGATCATGGCTCCAATCATCAATGGCACACATTTAGCACGACAGACGGCAGCAATGTTGAGCGCTTCAATGATCCCACACTTCATTAGCTTGACATTGATCACGTTCGCGGCTCCGTACTCAATCAGACGTGCTACAGATGCGGCACTAGTGGCGCTTTCGTCGGCGGCAATGGGAACTGGAGTATGCTGAAGGACGTAGCGCATTCCGTCGTAGTCATCTTTGTGCACCGGTTGCTCCATCAGCAGAGGACGGATATCGCGGTTATCGAGGGCTTCAAGACAGAGCAGCGCTTCAGCAGGCGTATAGCCTTGATTCGCGTCGAGAATAATGCCGAGATGAGGCGCTCCACTTCGTGCTGCTTCGACGCGGTCCACATCCTCACG
>DAOUDD010000152.1:0-16080 GCA_034431765.1 Ktedonobacteraceae bacterium
TCGCGCAGACGTTCAAGCAACAGGAGTCCAGTCTGCTCATCACGAGCGATGACGGCAGGTACGCTCTGGCTTACGCTCTTCTCCAAACAAAACTCCAGGTCTTTCTCTTGCCCAATTGCGAGCAGGTCACGCGAGGAGCGGGCGTATTCCAGCAAGCGCGCTGATGGATAGCTCTCATAGAGGCTTACAGCCGCGTGGGTGCTATCGTGCACCGCTAATTGTGGATACTGGCGCAGCAGTTCAAGAGCCAGATAGCCTGCACACGCAGCATCTTCAAGCGCGAAGTAGCCGTACTCTGCGGCACAGACGATGGCGATATTGCTCTGCCGTTCTTGAGCGAGGCGTAGAGCTTGAGTGACAACAGCCTCGCCATTATAAAAACACCCGGCCAGGCGCATACTTCCGTCGGGGCAGGCGAAGAGCGCCCGTGTACCGTTACTGGTGGTGAGAATCAGCTCGCAGCCGTGCAGATCCAGTTGTGCAAAGTGCGCTGGCGAGTTGCCATGATCGAAGCCGGGCGGGGTCTTGGTATAGCGTTCTCCACAGAGCAAGCGGCCCGGTACTTTACTGGCGGCCTGCTGCGCCTCTTCCAATGTCTGCGCGGCCAGCACATGCGCGGCTCCTTGATCAAACATGACAGTCAGGGTGGTGGTGGCGCGCATGACATCAATCACGATGTAAATGTCATTTTGCGGGGCTTCCACGAGGGTAAGTTCGGCGGGATTAAAAAAAATGCGTAACTGCAAAGATCTCTCCTACAGGTCTACAGGTTGTAGTTTCTTTATACCGGGGCAATGCGCCCCTTCTTTCGTCGCCTGGAGCGACCAGAGAAATACGTATCTTCTCCTGATAGTTCTAACGAAGAGCGCTCGTATTTGGACAACTCTGCTATTCTATCGTCAGGAAATAAGGCCAATAAACCCTATCCATGGTGTTGTGCAAAGCGATCAATGCCAAACGGCTGAATCAAGGTGGGAGTCTTCCCGGTAACAATCAATTCCGCTATTGTCTTGCCTGTAATTGCGCTTAGCTCAAATCCTCCTGCTCCATGACCGGTTGCAAGTATGACATTCTCCCAGGGTGCGGCCTTACCGAGAATTGGATACGAGTCTGGCGAGGCAGGGCGCAGACCTGACCAGATACGCGCCAACGTAGCCTCTTCCAGTTCCGGCAATAACTCAATAGCTTGACGAAGTAACCAAAGAATACCGCCTGCCGTATTCCTTTTGTCAAAGCCAACACGCTCTACTGTTGCTCCAACATAGACCGTGTCATCAAGCTTTGGTACAACATAAATATCCTTCCCAAAGATGACATGTTTGAGCGGCGTCTCTGGCTGCCTGAGCGAAAGAATCTGTCCACGAGCCGGGACAACAGGAATCTCTAAATCTAGCCAACGACCAACTTGCGCGGACCATGCGCCGGCAGCAATCACCACGTGTTCACATTCGATAACCTCTCCTTGTGCCGTCTCTATCCCTGTTACCTTAGCACCATTGTAGCGGAAACCCGTTGCCTCCATACGCTCATAGATGTGTGCACCTGACTTGCGTGCCGCCTCTGCATATGCTTTTGTCATTAGATGGGGCCTGATACTTGAGGCGTAGGGGACAAAGAGCGCTGCACGTATCTCTTGATTCAACAAAGGCTCGTCTCTGCGAAGCTCGTCCCCTCTCAGCCATTGGACAGCAACGTTACGCGCTTGCCACGCCTGTCCATATCTCTGTAATTGCTCCTCCTGCCCCTCAGTAGTCACCACATGTAGCGCACCAGTTCGGGAGTATTCAACCTGTACAGTGCTCAAAGACTCAAGCTCTTCAATAAGTGATGGAAAGAGCAGCAAACTGGCAAAAAAAAGTTCAGCGCCAGCCTCCGGGCCTGCAAGCACAGCACCGGGGGAAAGGAGGCCAGCAGCAGCGCTTGAAGCCTCTGAGGCGATCTCGGCTCGCTCTATGACGCTGACTCGCACCCCCGACTTGCTCAGATAGTATGCAATCGAGCAGCCCTCAACACCTGCACCTATAATAGCTACGTCCGTCGAGTAATTTTTTTGCATCTTTTCAACACCTCCTCATCGCTCATTATAGCATCTAGATTTTTAACTCTTCGAGAACATGTTGTGAGCAGTTTTATCTACACATTGTCTCACCTGGTCTCACTTACGCACAAACCGACCCAGGTAGCGGGCAAATTGTGGTCTCATTGCCCGTACCATGTCTAGATCAGCCTGTGTAAGGGGCCTGATGAACGTGAGGAGAGCGATGCAGAGCAGCACGAATATGACGCCGGAGACGGCTAGCAGCAGCAGACTGGCAGGATGCCAGAAGATAGCAGGGAGGGCAGCGATCAGCAAAGCGAACAGGTAACGCACTGTAAAGCTGAGTAGTTCTTGAAGGTAGTTACGTGGAAAGTGTTTTCTTAAGAAAGCGAACATAAGTAGACCTGTTGCGGCTCTCGCTACGCCATCTGCGATTAATGCTCCGGCAGCGCCAAAAGGAGGCACGAGAGCGATGCCAACGCCGATAATGAGAGCAATCCCTATCCACTGACTGAGCAGGACCAGGCGTTGTTTCCCAATGACGTAGAGGCTGTACTGGTGAATAGTCATGCCCATGACACGGGTAATCAGGTTGAACAGGAGAAAGATTGCTAGCAGTGATCCGGCTGCTGCGTATTTGTTTCCATACAGAGCAGTTACAACTGCCGATGCATTGAAGAGACAGAAAACCAGGCCGGGCGCAGCAAGCAGCGTCTCGACCTTGATCAACGTTTGCCACGTCCGCGCCAACCGTGAGTAATTACTCCCAACAAAGGCGGTTGCCAGCGCTGAGCCACCTACGCCTGCAAAACCAGCGACGAGCAGGATGTTAGCCGCATCTGCCAGTTGAAAGGCGACGTTGAAGTAGGCGATACCACTCAACGAGACGGCGTAGACGACAAGCAAGATCAGCGCAATCTGCTTGAGCAGCGCGCCGGATGCCAGGTTCGTTAGCCAGGCCGAGAGACCGAGCTGCAGCACGGGTCGCAAAGGCTGGCGATACCCTTCACCTCGCACAAATAGAGATGGTGCGAACCAGGCAAGGAAAGCAACTGCTCCACAGAGGGCTACAATTGCCTGCATCCACAGTATCCCATCGATTCCCCAGCCGCGCGAGAGCACAAAAAAACCAAAGGCGATTAGCCCAAGCTGCACCAGCCCCCCCACGATAAAGACACGATGCATACGCATCTCTGCCGCACACAGCGATTGCAGCAGGTTCGCCACGCTGTTTCCCAGCACATAGAGCGCTATCGGCAGCGTATGTGCCTGCAATACTGGATCGCGCAATCCTTTCGCAGTAGAGGCTGCCCCTGTACCAGGTATAAGGCTCACAAGTGCTGCCAATGCGGGCAGGCCGAAGAGAATTATTACGACACTGACCAGCAGTGTGATTACACGGAAAGAGAGCAACAGCCTGACAAGGTGCGCGGAAGAGGCTTTGCCACGTTCGGCCGAGAGACGTGGCACAAATGTGACCAGGGCATCTTCGAGTCCCAGAGCAACAATGTAGAGAATTGTGTTGATTGCAGTCTGCACACTCGCATAGACGCCATAGTCCTGTGTCGAGACGGAGCGCGTCACGAGCAGCGTAATGAGAAACAAGGAGAAAAAGAGCCAGAGACCATATGCCTGACTGAACAGGTAACTTATAGGAGTGCGCTTCAACTGGCGGTGTGCAGCCGCAGCATGCTCTCCTTGCGCCTGTGCATCTTGCTCACCCACACCTATAGCCTCTATTACAGCGTGGGGCGGCTGCTCCGTCCTTCTTTGTATCTCGTCGGAGGAAACGCCTTGTTCATGCGCTCCCTCTCTGTCTTCACCGGCCTGAGACGTGGAAGAATACGCCTGCAAGTGCAGCGTTTGCAACCGGACCGGACGTGGTGGACGCGGTGGTAATTTCTCCATATATCTATTGTATCCGCGAGGAGAACAGATGGCGAGCTAACCAGCCAATACCTCCTAGAGCCGCGAATAGTTCCAATACGCTTACATTGGCAGTTACGTGATCGCTGGAAACGATATAGAAAGCACCCACCTTGGATGTTGCGGCTATAAGAAATCCTCCCAGACCAAGCCAGGCTGGAAGAGATGCAAAGAGCAGTGCTCGCTGCCAGCTCCGGCACAGCAAACCAATTGCAGTGGGCAAGAGATAAATGAATGCAGTAATTATTGGTGCGAGAGGCGCAGGAAACGGTCCATTGAGAGCCGCATTGGCAGAGCCAGGAATCAGGCGCGCCCACTGTTGGGCTGGAATGAGAGCCAATATTACCAGCCATGTCTCCACAATAACAAGTGCACCTACAAGCACGCCAGTCATTCTTGTACCTTTTTTTGGGGTGACTTCTGTATGGATCATATTTCACCTCTTTGGGGCATAGTATAGATAATAAAAATAACCAGTTTTGTTAGCTCTTTGGCAGTGTAAGCAGGCCCAGGTCGTATTTCATCTGCAAAATGCGCCTCATTGATTGATCGATACGTTGCTGACTGATCTGCCCCATATTGATTGCACCTTTGATGGTATCAATGTAACTGCCAATCTGGGTCGGGCTGCTTGGCCCCATAATCATATCAGAGCCAGCTTCAATTGCAAGAACTGCCGCCTGATCCTCCGAGGTGTATAATGCCAGACCCTGCATATTCAGGCTATCGGTCATAATCACGCCCTGGTAGCCCATCTCATCACGTAAAATACCCTGAATGACCTTCTGCGAAAGCGAGGCAGGCTTCGTATCGATGTCTGCGAGAATCTCGTGCGTCACCATAATCGCATGCACCTGCTTCTGCTGAATTAATGAGATATACGGTGCCCAATCCAGTTGCTCTAACTGCGCTTTCGTATGTGGTTGTGTTGGAAGAATTGTATGCACATCACCTGGAATAGCGCCCAGGCCAGGAAAGTGCTTGAGCGTGCCAAATACTTTATTGCTCTGCTGCAAGCCGCTCAGGTATGCTCCAGCAAGTCGGGTAACAGTGGCGGGATCGCGACCAAAGGCGCGCGCATCGTAGTGAATCTCTGCCGCATTTTGTGTATCGACATCAACAACGGGGGCGAGGTTGAGATTGATGCCATAGCTCGCCAGATCGCTTGCGTCTTGCTTGCCCGCTTGAGAGGCGGCCCGCACTGGATCACTTGCCTGCCCGATGTCGGCCGCCGCAGGACGCGGGCCATCAAGGTCTACCAGGCGATCTACCGTGCCACCTTCTTGATCGGTAGCAATAATCAAGGGAATGTTACTATGCTGCTGCATCTGTTGAGTCAGCCCGCTCAGTTGCGAACGCGTGTCGATATTGCCGTTGGATTTGAAAATCAAGACTGAGCCAACATTATATTGTGTTATCATATCGTTCAGATCAGGCGAGTAGAGTGGCCCATTGAACTGCACCACCATCATCTGTCCCAATTTCTGTTCGAGGGTCATTTTACTGATGATCGTATCTATATATTGTTGTGGCGTCGTCGTTGCACTCCCCCGCGCAGTCGCCTGCTTCTGAAGTTGCTTCCCTGCATCATGGAGCAACTTGCTATTAGCACTATTTGTGCCTCCACTTAACACCGAGGCCCAGCCATGTGAGCCGAACAACTGTGGAGAACCCGCGCTAATTGCTTGCAGCAGCACAATACAGAGAAGCACGATAGATAGACAGGCTTTTGCTCGTGACATACCTTTAGCGGGGGATGCTGGAATGGAGGATAAGCGCATTGTCTGACTGGCAGCGATAGGTGAGGAGAATGGCAAACGCATCGTCTCGCTCTCCTCCACATTCAATGGGCGCTGCTGCGCCTCTTGGATCTTTGCATCTTTCACGGTAGTGCTCACTGGTGTTATTGGAAGAGGGCCATGTGAAAGCTTGATGGTGCTTTCCCCCTCACTTTCAGAATGAGCGCGCGCAAGGTCACCAGGAGCAACCTGCACTACGTCAACTGATGGAGTAGTTGTGGTAGTTGTAGCGGAACCTGGACCCAATAGAGTTCGCGTCTCCTCCGTCTCCGGCTCCCGAATGCCTGATACCTCTGCCTCTGCCTGTACAGGCCCTCCTTCCGAATACGTTTCTGCTGATTTTTTCTCTGTTCTCGTCTTCCCTGAAAACATAAGTTGCAACTTTGTATATGTTTTTTCTTGCGTCTTCCGTTTTTGAGTCTGCGCTAACCCCTGGTCGGGCGATTCCATAATAGCTTTCCTTCGCTCTCTGTGAACATTTATGAGATTTTATAGCATTTTGACTATACTAAATACGGTCCACTATCTTAAATATCGCTCCTATGATTAGGAACGCTTCATCAGCAGGACTTGTAACGAAGCGAGCAGTTTTAAGAGTGTACAACAACTCAGCAATTACTAATGGGGGGGTGTATTAAGAGGACACTTAACGCAAAGATTCTGCCACGCACTAGAAAATTTTGAGAGTTGGTAGATCCTTTGTATGTTGTGATAGGTTGCCAAAGTTACTCTACGATTAGAAGTTGTGTACATCGTGTATCCTAAATTCATGTGTCCCTTTTTCCATATTCGTACGCATTAGATAGAGTCAGCATTATTTTATACTACCTTTTTATAAAGGAAATCTTATTAAGGTGTGTTGCTAATAGTAGGTGACGGTACCCACCAAAGAAGACGATTTCCTGTCTGCGCATCAAAAACCTCTATTCCTGTTTCAACGGACGGCAAAAGCTTTGTTCCCATTGAGTTCTTTATGCGATTCGTTTTGAAGGGTCCATGTGGTTGACGTAATAGCGTCCGTTTTGAACAGAAAAACTTCCTTCCGATGTCAACACTCTCCACTCCTTTTCGCTGCCGGTCCTGCTTGTTCAAGATCGCCATCTGCGCTATACTGTTCCTAATACAAAATCACTTGACCTTTTCGGATCACTCAGATATACCGAATCTGCCTGGGAGGCTGGCTGATGGGTAACCTGAGACTGCTTATTGTTCGATCCGCTATGAGGATACTGCAGTAATGACCTATCGGAAAGGGGCACACAGGTTCGATGAAACAGGTACAGCAATCTCTTCCTCCTCCACAGCAGGTGAGTGGGCAGGCACAACAGACACAGCATCTGCAAGATGTGCAACACACGTTTGCGCAGCGTCTCCTGAGGAGTATCCTTATAGGAGTGGTCTGCACACTCCTCCTGACGCTGTTGACAATTGCCGTTGTCGTGCTTTTGAATCCGTTTGGTGTGGTGGGAAAGGTGGGAACATTCCCGCTACGCTTCAGTGCGACCCTTGCGCTCCCCTCTTCTGCGCCTGCCACGCTGCTCCTTCCTGCTGGAGAGCTGCTGCTCTTCTCATTGCTGGCCTTTTTCGGTGCACGGCCATTCGCGTTGTGGCGCTATCTGCGTGCCGCTCACCAGGCGCAGCAGGAGTATTCCGCAATCTATACACCACTAATGGCGCTTCCAACGATTCGCCAGACCGCTGCTCTGTACCTGGATGAGGATGAGACGCCGCTGCTCGACAGCCAGGAACAACGCGTTTCGTTGCTCGACCTGATTGGTCAGCAGGATACACATCAGCTCATTCTCGGTGTGCCCGGCGCGGGAAAGACGATGGCGTTGCGCATGTTTCAATACAATGCCTCGCAGAACCCTCAAGGATCGCTCTTCAGCAATGCGCGCATCCCTGTCTATATTCCGATGAAAAACTATAGCCTTTTCCTGAAAAAGTATCATGGGTCGCTATCAGCACAAGAGGCTGAGGAAGGTGCGCAAGGGCTGCTCTTTTCCTACCTTGTACAGAGCGATCTCCCAGGGATGCGTTATCTCGGAGCACACCTTGCCCAACTGTTGCAACAGGGACGGCTCTTACTGCTGTGCGATGGTTTGAACGAGATTGACAGCAACTACCTGGCGCAGGTGAGCGAGGAACTGGTAGAGCTAATGCGCACAACGTCGAATCGCCTGGTGATGACGTGCCGCGAGGTGGACTACCGGGAACAGCCCGATTTCGTGGCGCTGGTCAGTGCGGGACAAGCGACCTGCGTGACGATCTTTCCCTTGCAGGCAGAGCAGGTATACCAGTTCGTTGAGCGTTACGTCGAGGAGCAGAGCGGGCAGTGGCGACATACGGCGGGACAGATTATCCAGGTGATAGATCGGAGCCGTCTGCGCTACCACTGTACGAACCCAATGATGCTCTATACATTGATGGAGATTATTGATAAGATCGGCGTTGAGCGGGGTAAGCAGATCGATACGCGCGGACGACTGCTGCGCGAGTATGTGACGCAGTTGCTGCTTCGCGAACAGAGCCAGCCACGCTGGAGCCGAGGTGCGCCCGATGAAGAGAGTATGGTCACCTTTCTGAGCGAAGTTGCCAGTGCCGCACGCTGGGCACACGATCGCAACGCGATTGGACTCCGCATCTCCTCCTCGTCTTCGTCTCCAGAAGAGCTACACGGCAAGCTGAACTTCGCGGAACTGGCAGATGAGTTGCAGTTCTGGCTCGACGAGCATCCCGCACAGGGTCCTTTCGCCCTGCCAGAGACAGAGATGGAAAGATCTGCCCACGATATGCAACTCCTGTTGCAATTTGCCCTCAGTGCGGGCTTAATCGATATCAGCCCGGGTGGTGTGTTGAGCTTTCGCCATGAGTTGATTGCTGAATATTTTGTGGCAGAATATTTCTTTGCGGTCTCCCCCAGAAACCTGTCGTCTGCCCCGGCGATTCGCGAAGAACTGCTCGACGATGTTGGGCGCTGGAGCGAGCCGATAGCAATATGGGCAGGCCTGTTGGACCACCCTGACACGCTGGCCGAACGCTTTGCACAGCTCGGTCTGGAGAATCGTGCCTACATCCTGCCGGCGCTGGCACTCGGATTGATCTGCATCGGTGTGCTCTGGACTCCTCCCCAGGCAGAGGTGCAGCACCCCGTCGTTTTGCCGACGAGCATGGAAGAGGCGCTGGCCTATGCTGTGCGCAATCGCGCGGCACGTGAGGAACTCGCACGTATCTTCACACGTTGCGCGGAGGAGGGAGGGCAGGAGGTGTATCGCTCCCTCCTGCCGCTGATTACGGTTGAAGGGATTGATGATCTACTGGTCCTGCTGGATCAAAATGTTGTTCCTGAACTGCTCTTCACGCATCTGCAAGACGCGGTTGATAACATCGCGTTCGAGACGCAGGTGCGCCGCCTGACACGCGTGCTGGGGCGCTTTGGTCCGGTGGTTGTTGAGCGTGCAGCTCAGCTCAGCCTCCCCGCTCCTGAACGCAGCTCCCGTTTGCGCGCCGCTGTCATCAATGTGCTTGGTGGTAGCAACGATGCACGCGCTGTCGAGCCGCTGCTTGCACGGTTGCGCGACGCCGAACAGGTTATCGTTGAGCGCGCAACCAACGCGCTGATCCGTCTCGGCCCCACTCTAACGCTGACACGATTGCTCCAGGAGCTGGAGCAGCACAGTAACGATCCATTGACACCACGCGTTCACCATGCCGTGCTGCTTGTGCTTGGTCGGTTCCTGGACGAGCGTGACCCACAACGGCAGCTCTCGTCGCTGCAATATCAACATGTGCTGGAACGGGTGCTGCCGGTTCTGACCTCCAACTACGCGGCTGAGCCAGAGGTGCAACAGCAGGCTCAAGGGCTGCTGATCCGCCAGGGACGTGCAAGCGAGGAGACAGGCACGCAGAATCGGCGCTGGGAGATGGTTATTACGATGCTGCTGAGCTATCTACCGATGCAGAACGAGGGGACAGGTCGCAACGTTGTCCACGTCTTGCAGGAGATCGGCAAGCCAGCAGTCCCGTATCTGCTGGATCTGCTGAACGCACCTTCCGACCTTGTGCGGATACGCGTGGTCGAGGTTCTAAAGGTCAGCCCTGACGAACGAGCGTTGGAACCACTATTGCACAGAATCGACGATCCGGCCCCCGCTGTGGCGCAACAGGTGAGCGAAGCGCTACGCATCTACGCTCCAGACAGTATTCCTGGCCTGCTGCAGCATGTGGTGCATGGAGAGAGCGTGGCAGTGGCCGAACGTGCTGCACGTATTTTGACGAGTATCGGCGAAAGCGCTGTTGAGCCAATACTCCATGTGCTCTTCGATGCGCTGCCTGAGCGAGCGCTGTTGCTTGTGCAGGTTTTAGAGCTGTTGCGGGACAGCCGCGCGCTGCCGGCGCTGATGCTGCTGCTGCAACAGGAGCAATCTTCTCCACTGCTGTCGGTGACGCTGATACGCACGCTTGGACAATTTCGCGAGGAGCGTGTTGTTCTCTCATTGCTCTCGGTTCTTTCGGCGAGCAATCCGTTAATCTATGAAGAGGCTGTAACCGCGCTGAGCCAGCTCGGAGATGTAGCGCTGCCAGAGCTGCTGCAGGCATTGGATACACAGCAAAACGCAACCCTGCTGCAGCGTATCCGTCGCGCTATCCTGGGTATGACGCCCTTCCCCGGTGAGCGGCTGATTGAAGCGTGGGAGGGGAGTAGCCGACAGCTTGGGGAGCAAGTGATGCTGATCCTGACACAGCAGGGAAGCGATGCTGCCTATGCTCTGGTACAGCAGATGCTGCACCCGGACGAACAGGTGCGTGGCTACATCGCTCAAGCCATCGAGAGGACACCGGGAGCGGTTATCGTTCCTCCATTACTCGAAAGTTTGTATGCTGCCTCTATGCGCAGGGCAGCAAGCAATTTTCTGTTGCGGTTTCCCGACGAGGCGATCCCTCTCCTGGTCGGCTTGCTGGGGGAACGTGAGCGCGGTGAGAGCGCGGCAGTTCTGCTGCCACAGTTTGGGCCAGTAATCCTGCGACCCCTTTTAGAGGCATTTGAGGAGCAAAATAGTACGGCACGCGAGCAGGCGCAACGTGTGATGCTGACGCTGGTACAACAGAGCGGGCAGCCACAGGAGATCGTGCGCGAGATTATGCAACTCTTCACACCCACTCCACCTGCACGCACCCGTGAAAGCCTGATCTCACTCCTCTCAGTTGAGCTGGCAGACATCAGCATACCGGTGCTGCTGGAAGGGCTGGAGGATGCACGGCTCCTCGAAGAGGTCGCGGAGACCTTTACACGCCTGGCAGGGAAGCCTGCGTACCAGTCTGCGGTGCTGGACAATCTCCTGTCTGCGCTCTATACAGAAGAGCGACGCAGCGGCGCGGAACTGACGCTGGTGCGGATCGGCAAAGAGATCGGTGGAGCTGTCGTTGTACGTGTCGGCGAGCTGATTACCGAGCAGAATCCGCTCGTTGCCTCTGCCGCAAAGCGCATTCTACGCGACATTGGGGTGAACGCCCTGCCCTTTATCTGGACGGCACAGAGCGATCGGCACAATCCAGCACGGCGCACCGCTGCTGTTGAGATCTTCCGCAGTATGCCCTCTGATGTCGTTAAAGATGAGCTGGTCGCGCTGCTCGTTGGCGATTCACGCGATGATATCGCTATGGCCGTCTCGCTACTGCTGGAACGCATTCACGACGAGACACGGCAAGGCTATACGAAACAGGTGATGGTGCCCGAACTGATCGAGTATGTGCAGACGCACAGTGTTGAATCCACAAATCTACGTATCATCGCGCTCCTTCTCCTACTGGGTGAGCAGGCGGTTCACGAACATCTGTTGCAGGCGCTGGACGAGTTCCCACAACATGGCAAGCAACTGGTCTATCTGCTGCTGCTCTTCAGCGACAAGACGCATCGGCTCTTACTGGATGTCTTCAAAGATCCCGACACCTCGCCTGAATTGCGTGCGGACCTGGCAAGTATACTGACAATGGGGACGCAGGAGAAGGCTCCCGACGAAGTGGTCCAATACGCACAAAACACGCACAAGTATGGGCTGACAAAGAGCTTGAGCACTATACTGATGCCTGAGAAATTGACGCTCTCACTGCGTGCGCTTGGCGGCCTATTGGCGAGTGGAAGCTGGCATACACGCAAGCTGCTGCAATTACGCGATGCGAGCGACTCCAACGACGCCAATCGCGAACTCTACAACGTTCTGCTTGGCTGGCGCTATACGCCACAGATTACGATGCTAGAAAATGATTTGAAGACGCAGAGCGAGACATTCAAGACGGAGCTGGTTGCGCTGACCGGGCGCATTGTGGCTGAGCAACAGCGTGCGCAGGGCCTTGAGGAAGAACTTGAGAAGATACGCCTGGAGCATGGCTTCCGTGGCGACGAGCTGAAGCAGGCGCTCCAGGAACGTGACTCGTTGCGGGTCAACCTCGATAAGCAGACACGCGAGAACAATACACTGCGCGCCAGTCTCGAACACATCACCAAGGAGCGCAATACGCTGAATACGCTGCTGGACCGCACGCGAAAAGAATACCAGGAGTATCAACAGAGTCAGGGGCAACAAGGACAGCAGGGACAGCAAAGCGGCACAAAGAGCAAATAGTGTGTTCTGGAGGGGATTGTAATGGCTTCAGAGCGCTATCAGCGGCAGCAGAAGCTTGGCGAGGGCCAGATGAGCGCGGTCTGGCTCGCGCGCGACACCTTCACTCAGGATCTCGTTGCGCTCAAGATCCTGACGGCGCTCTCCGACAATGATCGACGCAATCAGAAAGCGCGCGAGCGTTTTCACCGCGAGATCGAGATTGCGCGCAGCGTCCAGCATCCGCACATCCTGCCGCTGCTTGATTATGGATATACCCTGTACGAAAAGCGGCGCATGCCTTATCTCGTCTCGCCATACATCCCCGGTGGTTCACTGGCAGCGCTGCTACGCAAACGCCCTCCCTGGCTCTCCTGGTCGCTGCTGCAAACAGTCGATATCATCATGCAAGCAGCCGAGAGCCTGCACTATTTGCACACACGGGTACCGCCGATTGTGCACGCGGATGTGAAGCCAGGAAACTTTTTATGCACGCCACAGGAAGGCGCGCAGCGCGTCGCGTACATCTATCTGTGCGACTTTGGTATCTCGCGCTGGGTGCAAAGCTCTTACACGAAAACAGGCGACCTGCTGGGCACATTTCAGTATATGGCTCCTGAGCAGTTCGAGTACAGAGTCGATGTCGCATCTGACCAGTACGCGTTAGCGGTGACGGCCTGCTATCTCCTGACCGGTAAATTACCGATTCAAGCCTCATCGCGCAATCTCTATCCCGAAGCGCACCTGCTCAGCCCGCCGCTCTCTCCCAGCATGCTCTATCCTGAACGCATCGGCTCAGAGCAGGTGGATGCGGTCATCCTGCGAGCGCTGGAGAAGCTGCCAGATGAGCGTTTCCCCTCTGTGCTGCAATTTGCGGAGGCGCTACGGGACGCGGTCGCAGCGTATGTACAGCAGGAGGCAGATGCGACGACGCTGCGCGAGGATACCTCCTCTGCACCAACGGTTGTAGATGACGTACCACTGCTCAACCCTCTCTCTGCTTTACCACCACTGCCCTCCAAAACTCGTACATCAGAGCCTTCTCCATTCGTCCCTCCTCCACCCGTGGTAGACATGTCTATTGCACTCGATCCGCCCGAAACATTCAGAGAGACGTTACTGGACGAACCGCTTCCTGGCAGACCCCACAAGGTTACGCTATCCACTCCAACTTCTAACGAGCGTACAGAAGCTTCTCAGGCCTTTACACGCCTGCCCTGGCTAGAGCAGGAGCGGATCGAACTGCCTGCTCGACCGCGCACGCTCTGCTGGTCGCCGGATGGACGTGCCGTGGCATGTACGCTGTATGGTGCGGCCCCACTCGTACTAGACATGCATAGCGGTGTGCACGAGATTGAGATGCCTCAAGGAAGGCAGGCAACGACACTCTGTTGGTCAGGGGATAGTCGAGTGCTCGCAGTCAGCATGCCAGGAGAGATACGCTTCTGGGATACGCTCGCGCAGGCTACGTTGCCACTTGTGCTGCACTTCTCTTCACATGCAATTGATGAGTTTTCCTGGTCGATACATGATCACCTTGCGGTTTGGATGGAGGATCAGGTGCTCGTTTACAGTTCCCTCTCAAGTGCGCTCGTCGCTCGCAGAGCGCCCGCGCCGAGACGTATCACGCCTGACGCGCTCTCCTGTGGCAACATAGGCACGCTCTGCTGGTCAACAGATGGTACGCTGCTTGCTGCCGGGGCAAAGGATGGGCAGGTGCTCTGCTGGCATCACGAAAGGCTTGCCGTTCCCTGGCAGATTGTACCTGCCGGTCAGAAGGTAAACAGTCTGTGCTGGTCTCCTGAGAACACGCTCTTACTGGCTGCCTTTCGCGATAAGCGTGTGAGCGGCTGGGACGTTGAGAGGCGGGAGGAACTCGTGCACTGGGAGCATCTCCCCTCACTACCACGCATGCTCAGTGTCTCGCCACAGGGGTATATCACTGTCGCATCGAGCGAGCCGCGTCTCCTCCTATTGCAGTATCCGCACAGCGGACCGAGTAATGAACAGCCTGGAATCACCCACTCCTCAGCCTCTCCAGGCTACTTCAGTACCCCAAAAAGGTCAAGTGAGCTTGTACTAGATACGCGGCACGCGAGCTTTCCCATCCATACATTGCCTGGTCAGTTGCTTGCAGCATGGTCGCCAATAGGCTCACAGATAGCGACATTGGATGCACAGAGACAGCATGTACTGTGTTTTTGGGCGGACCCAGCCTCTAATGAGAGATCATCTGTATAAGAACGCCGAAACAGTAGAGTGGAAACGTCAGCGAATAGACCTGCGAGGCCCAGAGAAATGCTTTGTTGCGCGTCTGCCAGCCATAGAGCAGGCAGGCCAGGACCAGACCGGTGGAGAGCCGGCCACAGGAGACAAGCTCGCTATAGGAGGCGGGTGCCATTAAGGTAACCATAATCAAATGAAGCAGTAAGATCAGGAGAAGATAGTTCCAGCGTAGACGAAGGCTATCACGCAACGCAAAGAACCATATAAGGAGGGTAGGGATCAACATAAAGAGCACAATTTGAGCAAATCTGAAGGAATCATGTACAAAATAAAAGATGCCAGCGAAAGGGATATGTTCAAATGGTGGGGCATAGCCCAGACCGCTCTCGCCAAAGATGCGCCAGATACAGCTATACCAGATAATAACGGGAAGCAATGAGAGGAGCCCGAAGAGAGCGGCGTTTCGCCAGGAACGCTGCTGAAGATAGAACAGGATATACCCCAGAGGAAACAGAATTGCCGTCTCACGACAGAGGATCGCCAGGCCCATACACAATCCGGCCCAGGAGATCCGTTGGCGCTCAATCAGCCAGAGTCCAAGACAGACCAACGCGTAGGTCAGCGGCTCAGTCGTATCAAAGATAAAGGCAGCCGCCTGCCCAAAATAGAGACCGAGCGCCAGGCTAAACCAGGGCGAGAGCCCATACTTGCGTAGCAGGCGAGAGACGACCTCCACACTGAAAACAATAGAGACGAAGTTGAGAAATAACAGCATAAATGGGAGCAGGCTTGCCTGCCCCAGACTCAGCAGACCTGCAAGCAGAGAGTAGAAGATGCGCTGATAGCGGTAGGGCGGGTGATCCATAAACTGATAGGCGTGGAAGGGATCGCGGGCCAGTTGATAGTAGAACTGACCATCATAGCCAGGCGGGAGGAGAAACTGGTGACGGGTAAAGCGCTCGCCAATATGAATATAGTGCGTGAGATCATAGTGATAGATCAGCGTCATCAAGCCAAGAAAAACAAGATAGAGCAGAGCTACAAGAACCGAAGGTCGCCAGAGCATATGCTGAACGCGTCGGCCAATAGGAGTAGATTGAGAATTCGCTGGTGGAATGAGCGTGTGGGCTACCTTCATAAAAATACATAGTCCTTCTATAGATAAATTGTTCTGATTTTCAGCGAAAAATGTCTCTGTTTGCTACCAGTGACCTGTTTGCAAGTGTTTTGTCACCCGACGAATTGCCTGATAAATCTCTGACCATGCTTCGCTTCGTTCAGGCCAGGATGAGACACTCCTTGCCAGTGGTACTCGATGCATCTCTGTTCTTGTAACGCGTCCGCACACAAAAGATTCTACCTGATACCGATACGTTGAGCAAGAGCTTAAGTAAGGGAATAAGAGCTGCTACCAAAGCAATGGATTGATCAGTTTAGCACTGGAAGAGTGATGGAGTCAGGATAGATGTTGAATTGCATGCTTACACGAGAT
>DAOUDD010000153.1:0-12607 GCA_034431765.1 Ktedonobacteraceae bacterium
ATGTCATCAACCGAGGCATTCGCATGATGGAGATGCTCTATCACCTCATCCAAACTCAAGCCACCACGTCTGATATGTCCTAATGCCAATTCGATTGCTTTAGGATTCCCTTCGGTCACTTTAATAAGAGGCAGGAGCTTATCGTCTGGAGCTTGAATGAGAGACGTTAATCCCCAACTTTGACAAAAATTGCGAATTAAGCGAAGCGCCTCTGCATTTTCCATGCCCTGTAATTGGATAGGTTGAGCATTACGCCAGATGCTAGCACGGCTTGTAATAAGTACCTTACTGGGTGCAGGAACTCCCTCGCTAATCCATTGATCCAGATGTTCGTCATGAATTGTTTCATAATTATCTATCATCACTAATATAGGTCGTTCACGTAAAAGATCCTGTACTTCTCGTAATTTGTCTTCCACTTCCAACTTTGTCAATGCAGGTGATTTTAGTTCGCGTGCAATTGTGTCAAGAACCTCATTAAACCAGAGTTCTTGATCGGGTCTATGAAGAGCTGAAATCCATACTACTCGTTCAAATAGATGGTTTGGGTCCGACAAACTGTAGAGTGCAGTTTGAATAGCCAATGTTGTTTTGCCAACTCCACCCATTCCTTCAATACAAATAATAAAGGAGCGCGAAGCAAGAGCATGTAGAACTTGTACAATATATTTTTCCCTTCCCAAAAACTCGTTCGTAAGTTGTGGCAGATTGTGGTTGCGAGATGGAGCAGCGTCTCGCACGTCCCCTGGTGGAAGGGAGGTTGCTGGATCATCAACAGCCATTTCCTCTACCACTTGTCGTATCTCTTTGACTACTTCAAATAGGGCTTAATCTTTGTCCTGCCAGTGATTAATCGATTCGCCATTTCTTGGAATTGCTTGGAGCCCGGCTATAGGTAAATCGTACATATCAGTAGCGCGTATCTTCACTGGTATAACGCGCACTTCCCGATGCTCATGACGCTCCATTGCTCGCTGCATTTCTTTAGAACATGAATCAGAGCTGAAAAAATCAGGGCTGATAAGCAGTATAATAATATGTGCTCTATTGAGATGCTCTCGGATGTACTGATCTCTGTCAATGCCTGCACTAATATTTGCGGTATCACTCCAGTTTATGGCATTGTTTTGTTGGAGGGGGAAAAGACGAACTTTCAGGTCACTCAATAGCGAGTAGTCCTTACGCGCGCAGCTACAAAAGATATTGATGCTTTTTACCATATGTATTTTCTCTAAAAACTTCTCTCTAAAAACCCACCTATACAGTACTTGAGCAAATTTGGTTCTCTACACTTCTAGCAACGAAAGTGACAATAAACTATATTTGATAGATTATGAGAGTATAGTACTATTGATCTCTTCATTTGTCAATATATTTTTGTGAGTGTCATGTTGTCATTTTATGCATCTTTGCCTTAAAAAGTCGTAAAAGCTCACAACATCCATCGATTTGGGCGAACTGTTCATCCAGATCTGCCAGGAGACGACCGACCTGAGTTGGTTGCTCAGCTCTATGCAGAGGTAGATACTTGGTTGCAAAATGAGCGCATATAGCTTCCCTTTCTGATCACGATGTTGACCATCGGGTTCGGAGAAAAGCACGCATATTCTTTCACTCAACCAAAAAGGAGAGCAAAACATGTCCACACAAGAAATACCGGTGGTCATCGTTGGCGGGGGGCCGGTTGGCCTCTTTTCTTCCTTGCTGCTCGCGAGGGATGGGATACCATCCCTGCTGATTGAGCGACATCTAGGCACCTCGATTCATCCACGTGCTCGTGGAATCAACGTGCGCACGATGGAACTGATGCGCGAAGCGGGTTTGGAAGACGCGGTGCGTATGGCTGGCACAGCGCTGACAGCCAATCGCTTCAACCTAGTCGTGGAAAGTCTGACAGGACGCGAGCTTCACCGGGCACCCGTCTGGACTGACCGGGAACGAGTGGCGCAATTCAGTCCATCTTCTTACTGCTTCTGTGCCCAGGATCAGTTAGAACCCCTCCTGGTCGAAGCTCTTCATCAACAGCCCTTGTGCCAGGTGCGTTTTAGCACGGAACTCACTGCGCTGTCGCCACAAGCTTCTGGTGTCCTGGTCACGGTGAAGGACCGTGTTAGCCAGGAAAGCCGCACGCTTCACGCAGACTACGTGATTGCTGCTGATGGTCCTACGAGCTTCATTCGGAGCCAGCTTGGCATCGCGTTTGAAGGAAAGGGCACACTGGCGCGTTATACTAGCGTCTACTTTCGCGCTGATCTGAGCCATCTGGTGCGGGGTCGAGAGTTTACGCTGTGTACCATCCAGAATGCTCAGATCCAGGGAATCCTGCTTTCGGTGAACAACGCCGATCTGTGGACGTTGCATATCTCCCTTCCAGAGCAGGGAACTACGCCGACCGGCCTCGCGCCAGAACAGTATCAGGAGTGGATACGCCAAGCAGTGGGTCTGTCTCATCTGGAGCCGGAACTCCTCAGTATTCTGCCCTGGGAAGCGGCAAGTCGCGTAGCGGAGCAGTTTCAGCAGGGACGCATCTTTCTCGTTGGGGATGCAGCCCATCAGATGCCTCCAGCGGGTGCTTTCGGGATGAATACTGGCCTGCAAGACGCACACAATCTCGCCTGGAAGCTCGCCCTGGTTCTGCGAGGACAAGCAGACACTCCCCTGCTCTCGACCTATGATCAGGAACGACGACCTGTGGCGCATTGGACCGTGGAACAGGCTACTCGTCGGTTGGCGGTCCTGCGCGAGCGGCCAACTGCGTATCGCACGCTCCAGGGAGCGGAGCAGGCACAGCTTGCCGATGATCTGACCATGATGCTTGGCTATCAGTATCATTCCGCCGCCATTCTTTCGGTGTCCCCAGACACGGTGCCGGAACCGTCGCTAGACTTTCCGGCACGTCCAGGCCAGCGCGCTCCCCACTGTTGGATTCAACAGGAGGAACAACGGCGTTCCACACTGGATCTCTTCGGTCACTCGTTCACGTTGCTGACAGGTGCGCGTGGCCAAGGCTGGTTGGACGCTGCGCGCGTGCTGACCACGCGCACCGGCTTCCCTCTGCGCGCCTACAGCATTGGCGAGGGGCAAACCGATCTCAGGACAAGTGCTCACGAATGGGAAACGCGCTCTGCTCTTGGTGCAAGCGGCGCGATGCTGGTCCGACCTGATGGTTTTCTTGCCTGGAAAACACCTGATCTTGGACAGAACCCAGAAGATACTCTTGAAAATGTTCTCACGGCACTCATGCTCTCTTGCCGGAGGAGAAAGGAAGGAAACGCCCATGACGCGACTCCCTGACCAGCCAGAACGACTCTATCTGTTTCAACTTGCAACGACCCGTACCTCTGGAGGGCCGGTTCCAGCCTACCTGATCCAGACCAGAGCAGGAAAGAATATTCTCATCGATAGCGGGTGGTCGAAAGATCCTGTTGATGCGGCCAAACATCCCTTCTATCAAGGGGTGGATGCCCCAGAAGAGGAAGACATTCTTCATCAGCTTGCACGACTTGGGCTACAGCCTCAGGACATCCATCTGCTGATCTGCACGCATTTCGACCCGGACCACGCAGGCAATCATGACCTGTTTCCCAATGCACAACTGCAGGAAGATAGATTTTATTTCCTCCTCCCCCGTGCATATGAGTATGTTGAGCAACTGATTGATGAGTTTTCTCATGAGACTGACCCTGGCCTTCGTTATTGGCTCTTGGAACTGCTCGCCCACAGGATACGCAACGAGTTGCAAAGGGAAACCGTCTCCAGGATTTAGAGAGGGATGTTTTCCACCCCATTTGCCATCAATTGAAAGTACACCGCCCCCATGTGTTCAGCAGAAAGGGAACCTCCATGACGAAGCCACCAGGAGAGTAAGCCAAACAATGACCCCGCTGCATGAGCTGCAATGAGTTCGTTTCGCAATGACGAGGAGTTCCCTCCCTCCACAGAGTCGAGTGTATAGCGTTGAAAGAGTTCGGCGAAATACGTTCGCATCATGTTTCCGATGGTGACTGATCCCGCTTCCAGGAGCAGCGCATGATACAGGCGCTGTTGGTGGGCAACGTGCTGAAAGATGCGGATGCACCGAATGGCGTACGGACAGATTTCTTCGGCACTCGGCTCGACATCCAATTGAAGTTCACCCATGAGCGTTCTGAGACTCGCTTTCAGGAGGTCCTCTTTCTCCTGATAATGAAGATAAAAGGTGGTTCGTCCAATATTGGCCCGCTCGGTAATATCGGCAATGGCGATCTTTTCGTAGCCTCGTTCAATGATGAGCTCAAACAACGCCTCACGAAGCACTTGACGCGTTCTCTGAATACGCCGATCAAGGGAAGTCTTCTGTTCGTCCAGCGCGCTTCCTGTCGCGTGGAAGACACACGCCCTGGTTTTAGGCAAAGAACCCTCTGGGGAGAGATGAGAAGTCTGATCCATGTTACTCACTTGTCTCTTAATAGACAGTTTCACGTATTTTGTTCGACAATTCACAAAAAAGCTGCTAAGGCTTGCGTTCTTCCTTCTTTTTCTGGTATGCTGCCACCAACAAACCGACACAGTGTCCAGTAGTGGTTGCACTGTCACTACAGTATAGCACATCCGCGTTTCTTGTCCAGCGTGCCTCGATGCGCTGCCGAGAAACGGAGGAGAGCAACCGATCACCACTGCTGTGTCTCTGTCTTCATCACACCTGGTGGCCGCATCTTGCGGAAAGATACATAAAGGAGAACAAAACGCATGAATACCATTTGGAAAAGCGGAGAGAAGACCGTCATTGTAACAGGAGGAACGAAAGGGATCGGCTATGAGACAGCCTCTGGGCTGGCCGTGCGTGGTGCCACGGTGATCATCGTTGGTCGCGATGCAGAGCGCGGTGCTGCTGCCGTAAGCAGCATGCAGCACCACACAGGCAACGCGGCGATTTCCTTTCTCCAGGCGGATCTCTCGTCGCTCGCTGAAGTCCGTCGTCTCGCTGAGCAGGTGAAGAGCCAACAGTCACGCGTCCATATCCTGGTCAATAATGCTGGCGGAGTCAACGCCCGGCGGATCGTCACCGCTGAAGGGTTGGAAGCGACCTTTGTGACCAACCACTTGGCCCCGTTCCTCCTGACGAATCTGTTGCTTCCCCTCTTGAAAGCCAGCGCACCTGCACGGATTGTGAATGTCAATTCGGTCCAACATCGTTCTGGCCGCATTGACTTTGATGATCTGCAAGCGGAAAGAGCGTATGATATGATGCGTGCCTATCAGCAGGCAAAGCTCGCGAATCTGTTCTTCACCTATGAACTCGCGCGTCGTCTGCGTGGGACCAACGTGACGGTGAATGCCGCTGACCCCGGAGGGACGCTCGAAGGGACCAAAGCGATTCCATTACCCATTGCCGTTCGGCTCATTCTGCCACTCTTCTCACCCTGGTTGACCACCAGGCATGCCGCGCAGAGTTCGATCTACCTGGCGTCCTCACCCGATGCAGAAGATCTGACGGGGAAGTATGTCAACTCCCGCAAAAAAGTGGTCCGTTCCTCACCAGCCTCGTACGAGGAAGCTACGGCTGAAAAACTCTGGCGCATCAGTGCCGCGTTGGTAAGCCTTCGAGGAGAAGAACTTGCTTCCTAAAACGTCACATCGCACTCGTCAGAAGAAAGACGTCTCCGTTCGGGGCAGACTTCATTATTGATGGTGGACATTCCTAGCTCAGCCCGTGGGATACGCATCTCGTTGCGTATCCCACGGGCTCGCCGAAGCAAAGTATCCCAAGACCTTTCCTCTCTTCCTTGAATATCTCCAGAGCGATGAAAGTCGCTTGCGGATGAGAGCCATTCGTGGTCTGAAACTATTGAATATCAAAGAGGCTCGCCGTGCTTTGTGGGAAGCAGGAGCTTCGCTCAAACATGACGTCTCCACAGGAAAGAAGCGGGATCAAGCAGCAGAGACATGAGTAGGACTTTCAAAAAAGTGGACTATGATCAAGCGCTCGATTTGACAGTACGCCTGGGTGACTGTCTGCCGCCTGACCATCTCGCTCGCTTTGGCGTAGACAGCCTGGCCCAACTTGACCTCTCGGCTCTCTACGCCCAGTATGGGTCGCGTGGAGGGAAACCCTACGCCCCCGAAATACTGCTGAGTTTGCGGAGATACCCGCGTCACCGTCCGTTTTGAAGCGTCCGAGCACGAATATGCGTTCTGTACCTCCGATCCGGCAGATCTCGCAGCCACTGAGGAGCAACAGTCGGCTGAGCAGCAGGCTCATCACCAGCAGGACGACGAGCCAGATGCAGGGCACCCGTGTGAAAAAGTGTTTCTCTATCAACAAGCAGGGCGTGGAAAAGCTCCTCCTGAAAGTGGTTGATCAATGTAGATACTTCCATTACAGCTTAGAGCAATAGCACCGCCAATAACAGCAGCTCCAATTGCTCCCACCACCGGAATAACTGAAAATCCTGCTGCTGCCAGCGCCGCCGCACATGGAGGTAAATACCACTCCTCCCCCCACCAGTAACTATTGAACGTAATTTTGCTGAGATCACATCCTTGCGGTGCTAGCCTTTGAGCTGTATGGGTCACTACCTGTGTTTGCGTTACATGACTTGAAGCTGCGTGTGCATCAGTAGTGGATACTATTACAGTTCCAGCAAGCAATGCAAATCCAAGGAGCACAACACAAACAATACGACGAATCTTCATGGTCATTCCTCCTCATTTTGAAATGGTCTATCAAACTACAAACAGCTAAAAGACTTTCTAGCCTTATAAAGCAAGCGTTTTCTCTATACTACAGGGTCTTTGTTCTTCCCAAAGAGGCATATAGAGAAGTAGCGCGTAGTACATATGCTCGTTGGCTAGAAGTCATGTACAAAGTATGAGCAATAATGCACAGTGATAGAATGGCATTGGCTAATCAGTAACTTGCAGTTGACTTATCAATCACTCTCAATGACTTACCATTTAGTAATCATTGTTCTCCTCGTTGCGCTGAAGAGGAAATTTGGTCTTGTCCTTCTTTAAAATTGTGGCTGATCCACAGTATAGTGTTTAGTGGGAAAAAGAAAAACAAATCCCATCTTTTCACTGGAGGTTAGACACTATATCTATTTCGTATTTTGCCAGGAAAATGTAGGCGAGGATGGTACCTAAGCGTTAATTACCAGTAGTCAAAGTAATCGGGCCAGCGCTCAATAACACAGTTCTTGCTTCTTCTGTAGTGGGGATGGAGCCGCTTCTCACCAGAGGTGGTTGCATCAGTAGCGAGGAAGTATTATATCTGATTTGTTGGTAAGGTAGGAGATTCCCCAACTTCTGAGCGTAGAGCGTCTGATGTCCTTGTTTTTCTGCTACCACAGCCTCCAGAGAAGTTCTATATAAAACTTGCCATTCTTTCCTTCGCTTACCCATGAATCATGGAAGATTTCCATCTCACCTAACTCTTAACCGCTTTTTGAGGAGATTGGCTTCCTCTTCCCGTTCCGTGTTCCTGAGCAAATTCATGTAGTTTTCCCTTGTTGCTACCGTGTCAGCATGCTCCCATCCAAGTTGCTGCTCCCGAATTATTAAGGCACGCAGGTACAGTGGCTCTGCTTTGTCGTATCGTCCCTGCTTAGAATACACCTGTGCTAAGCCATCGAGACTTTGAGCTGTACGTAGATGTTCCAGTCCTAAAGCATGCTCCCGGATGGCTAATGCTCTCTGGTAGAGTACTTCAGCCTCGTCATTCCTGCCTTGTTCTGCGTAAAGATGAGCAATATTGCTAAGACTTAACGCAACATCACTATGATCCATACCCAATACTTTCTCTCGGAGTTTCAAAGCTTGGAGATGGATTTGTTCTGCTTGGTGATGTTTTCCTTGATGAAGGTAGAGCACTGCTAAATTACTTAACGTATTGGCAACTTCAGGATGTTCTGATCCCAAGAGCTTCTTTCTGATTACCAAAGCTCGCTGATATAATAGCTCTGCCTGAAGATACTTTCCTTGTAAGCGATGCAGCATTGCAAAGTTATTAAGACAAAGTGCGACATGTGTATGTTCAGCTCCTAACGCCTTCTCGTAGATTGCTAGTGCTTGTGGAAAGAATTGTTCTGCTTGCGTGTATTTTCCCCAAAACTGGTACAGCATTGCAAGATTATTGAGGCTTTCAGCTACATCAGGATGCTCAGATCCCAATGTCCGTTGACGGATCGCTAAAGCTTGTTGATGAAGAAGTTCTGATCGTGCATAGTGGCCCTGGTCATAGTAGAGTAAAGCCAGGTTATTGAGGCTTTCAGCTACATCAGGATGCTCAGATCCCAATATGCGTTGACGGACCGCTAAAGCTTGTTGAGCTACTATTTCCATTTCCGTATATTTACTTTGGAGATAGTACAGCTCTGACAAGTCATTGAGAATAGATGCTACATCAAGATGCTCTGGTCCTAAACGATCTATGCAGATACTCAGTGCTTTTTTTAGCATTAATTCAGATTGGTCGTAGTGAGCGCGTTGCAAGAGATAAACGCCTACCTTCTGAAGTAAGTGTGTGGCTTCAGAGGAAATGATGTTCCATTGCTGTACAGCTGCTACACAAACCTGCGCATGTGGAAGATAGTGTTGGCAAGCCGACCAGTTGATGACATTGCGAGGGTTTGGAAAACCCTGATTCACAACTCGTATTACTTGTTCAGCCCGAAAGTATTGTGTTCCCTCATCCATTTTGTCTTTTAACACGGCTTGCACAAGCCGGTGAATAGTGAGTGTTCGGGGTTCTACACCGCGACACAAGAAGGAGTAAGTACGGAGGGTGGTGAGCGCATCATCGAGGGCCAGTGGGTCACTGACGAGGGGTTCCAAAAGTGAGCCAAGTTCAGATGCCCCCTTGATGAACAATTCTATAGGAATGGCGTCAGGTGCAAGAAAGGCACATACCTGAAGGAGTTCAGACGCAGCGCTATTCGTCTGTTCTACCTTCTCAAATAAGAGAGAAAAAGTTGCACTGACTGACTGAGGGTGGTCCAAAACATGTTTCCCCCGTCGCTCCAAAAGTGCCATCCTTCGTTGCTGATAACGCTCCTGATAATCCGAGAGATTGCACCCTGTCTCCTCGATATACGCTCCTGCCTGATCGAGAGCCAAAGGAAGACCATCGAGCATCTGAAAGAGATTTCTGGCTTGGACATCCAAGGATTCCAAACTCTCTTCCAGTAAGGCATCAGGCCCGACAAGTTTCGCTCGCCGCAGCAGAAACAAGGTTCCCTCATTGGGTTCCATCCGTTCCACGGTGACACGCTCTGCCAAGGGTCCTATTATTTGGGTACGGGTTGTGACAAGGATATGGTCATTGCTCTGACGAGGAAGAAGATGTGCAAGCAGTGTAAAGTCTTCTACGTTGTCAAGGATTAACAACCAGTTGGAGGACTCTTCTAACCAGTGCTTGATAGCCTTGATGATCTTGCTCTGATCCTGCTCATCCTTCTCTGGTAGCTTGAGCAACTCAGCTAGTACGGCTGCGTCCTCGATCAGGACATCGTGTGTTTCTGCTCGTAGCCACAAGATGGCCGAATACTCATCACGGTAACGGTAAGCGTATTCGATGGCAATTTGTGTTTTACCGATACCTGCTAGTCCGCTCAACGCCTGGATCTGAGTAACTCCTGTTACCTTTTTTGTTGACAGAGTAGAGCGTAAACATGTAAGAAGCTCTTCACGTCCGGTGAAAAGGGGGTTTCGCCGATGAGGAATATTCCACAGAGACGGGATAAAACGATGATCGTTCTGCTTGATCTCCTGAGGAAATAAATCTAACTCTTCTGCGCTCTTCCTCAGAAGAGCAATGAGTTTAGAGCGGAAGTAAGCAGCGGGAGTTGTAAGACCGCGCTCCCATCGACTCACATTTGCTTGCGTCGTGCCAAGCTGCTCAGCCAAATCCTTTTGTGACCACCCTCGATACCTCCGTGCTTCCACGAGTTGTATTCTTTGCTGAGAACTTCTGTTACTTATAACACCATACCTTCTTTCAAAGTAACAACTTATCTTCTGCCATATAAAGTCATCCTGTATTTCAACAGTATAGCAGATGATATAGATGATATACAAGATGATATCACTTTCTCTTCTTTTGCGTCCTATTTTAATTTATACTTACTGTGGCTTTCAACGTATTGCTGAAGAATACTTCAGTGGATGTAATATCTCTTCTTTATAAGCTCTCTTGCGGAACCAATAGGTACCGTTGTTGCTATCCTCTGGAATCTAGAGGGAAAAGGCTTCTATTATGATACGAAAAGGATCCTTTTCGTATCACTCGTTTCTTCCCTTTTACTCATGTTTGTTTTCTGGTTAATGTAGCTCTATTCACAGGATAGAAAGGAAGAAGAAATACTTATATGAATGAGATAGGGCAAATTATACGAAAAGAACGTGATCGACGCACCTGGACACAGGAACATGTGGCGCAAGAGATTGGTACAACATCCCAAAATGTGAGTCGATGGGAACGAGGCAAAACAGCTCCTGATACACACTACCGTCAGAGACTGTGTGAACTTTTCTCTCTTACAGCAGAAGAGTTTGGATTTTTTCACGACGAACAGGGGGCGAGCTTGAAATCACAGGTATTCCACAAAGATGAGTGTTTTACACCACTATTCTACACAGATCAAAGTAGAAGTGGTGAAAATAGCACTCCATCCCCAACTCTACAAGCACAAAGAAATTGGTGGGGATGGCCAAGAGAATGGCTTATTTGCAGTGGCATTTTCGTCATTCTCTCTCTTAGTCTTCTTACAACCAATATCATTGTGATAGCAACCAATATGCATACTAATCAAGTTGCAATAACAACCGCCCCACAACAGCGCAGGCTTCCTCCAAATGTAGATGGTTGGTATGCAAAAGGGAATGTTCTGGACATGAGGAGGAGTACAGAGAAAGTGAAAAATTCTTCTCATGCCCTCAAAGTTACTTTCAGTTCACGTAGTGAGCATGATTTCCCATTTGTCGCACAGGAGTTGCAGCCTTCAGCAAATGTACACGCAGGTCAAACAATAAGTGTAGATCTGTATGTTCCAGCAGGAGTTGCCACGATCAATGCTTCGATATTTGCTGTCGATACAAGATTTCGTTGGTGGAAGGAGACACAAGCAGTCACCTTTTCACACGAAGGATGGTATACGCTTCAATACACTATTCCAAAGGCGTTCCCAGGTCCTGGGAAGCAAGTTGGCATCCAATTTGGTAGTGAGCCTTTCAATAGAGAGGAGCTTGTCTACATCAGCACGATGCAGTGGAACTCGTAAAATGGAAATGGAGTCCTTATCTGTATACTCAACACCTGAATCCTAGGGTAAACATATCAACATGCACCTCTTTTTCGCCGTGCTGATCTAAGATCGACTGAGATCCCTTCCTGACCCTGTTAGAACGGCTTTGGCTACAAAAGGGAAGACTCCTAGCTGTCTCGTCAGGGCTATTTCATTTTCCTTCCCAAAGGTCCTAAAGAAGAAACACAAAGATCAGTTCCTGGTAGAGTGATGTACTGGTAACATGGCGAAGGAAGCTCCACCCTTAAAATCAATCAAGACAAAGTTCACCGTTTCCGGATCGTGTGTGACTACCAGGCTCACAATCAGTGTGCGCAGCAATTCACTTTTGCCCGAGCCGGTCGCTCCAATAACCAGACCATGCGGTCCCATCCCCCCTTCTGCTGCCTCTTTCAGATCAATCAGTAGCGGCTCGCCATCTGCGCGCACCCCTATAGGTACTCTAAGCAGTTCAGAGCGCTCACGAGCACGCCAGGTCTCGGCAATAGCAAAAGCCTCAGCCGCAGGAAGATGCAATACCTCCAGCAGTCGTATATCTTGCGAGAGGTCTTGCTGTGCTCCAGCTTCGACAAGTGATAAGGGAGCTAGAGCGCGGGCAATGCCTTCGCAGATCTTGAGATCAACCACATCTGGTATAACCCCCCTCAGAACGCTGGCCTCCCAGCTTGGTCTCGGCACACCAATACCACCCGTACTTGCGTTAGGCTGCGCTGAAGTTGGCACAAACTGGTGAAGTGGAAGGTGTTCTGCCTGGGGAGAGGAAGTGTGTTCCATCTGCAAGAGCAACACAGTGCCATCATAGACACCAACATCAATCAGTGTTTTATTTGATGAAAGAGGGACTCGCGCACCCGCCACTTGTAGACTCATGGGAGGCCTGAAGCATTGCCTGGGAATCATTGTTCTGGGAACCGCACATCTCTAGCAGCAAAGGAATCTAAGCACTGCGATCATATGAGGGGGCTGAGCACTTGCGAACCTGGCAAGCACCTTCGGCAAGAGCTTCATTGTGAGGGGAATGCAGGTGATTTTGATGGCTCAATGCTCATAGTTCAATTAGGTGAGACGAGCGGGGCAGCCTGAAAAAAAGAGGAGCCAAAAGGTAAATACAAGGGACCGCATGAATGAGACGTGGGTGCTTGTCAGCTCAGGCAGCGCTTGCCTGGTCTTCCTCTCGCTCATCGTCCATGCGCTGCGCTTGCAGGGGTGGATGCGCATGGCGGCCTGGGTTCTCTACGGTATCGTGCTCATGGGAGCGCTCGTCCTCTTCTTGCGACGCTTGCATTTCTGAGCAAGAGGAAAGCAGACACAGGAGTCATCTTTTT
>DAOUDD010000154.1:0-9153 GCA_034431765.1 Ktedonobacteraceae bacterium
GCGCACCCGCTCTGGATGCTGCTGTGCTGTTTTGACGGCATGTACAAAGGCAAGGATGGACTGCTGGAGGTGCTGTTGCTCCTGCTCAAGCCGGGGCAGATGACTCTGCCGCGCCAACAAGGTATTAAGGGGACCACGAATGGGCCAGAAGAGGGTGTCCAGTTCGGGAACGCGCACGCTGTAGTTTCCATTGGCCGCCTGTGCGAGTGCCTGCGCGATCTGCTGCATGCCCTGTTCTAGTAGTTCCTTCTTCTGCTCGGCAGCGCGGCGCTGTGCAGCCAGATCGCGTTCCAATCGGCTGCGCTCATCTGCTTGGTCCGCACGGGCAATTGCTCGCTCCACGCTGCGAATCCAGAGCACACCAACAAAGCAGACAAGTACAAAGAGAAAGCACGGCACCGAGACGACACCAGGATAGGTACGCATAAGCTGGCGTGATAAATCGGCAGTGGGCAACAGGCGCAGACCGATGAGGGTGAAGACGATATTGCTGATAGTCGCACTTACAATCGCCCAGACCGGTAAAATGAAGACGGCAAACAGGATGGGCAGCACCAATAAATCAAAGATGGGAACCGCCAGCGCGTTGAGTCCTCCAGGCGTGGTGATCAGGTTGGTGGCAATATCGACTTCAAAGAGCAGCACGATGATGCTGCCTGCAAGGAGGGGGTTGCCCAGCCGATTGCAGAGGAGCGCCACGGCTTCGATGAGCAAGGAGACCAGGAGGATGCTCAACAGGATCGGATTGGTGCCAAAGAAGGCAGCGGGAAAGGCGCAACAGGTGAGCACGATGACGAAGAGCAGGATATTGCTTGCCATTCGGGTGCGTCGAAACTGTTCTCGCTGCACCAGTGGTGTGGAGGAGGTTGGCTCCTCCAGGGCGGCACAACTGAGCCAGTACCACCAGTGCAAGGGATGCCGACGGTTCAGCTGTGGCTGCACAACAAATGGCTGCATCAGGCGCTCCTCCCAGCTTCCAGGATGCTATGCGTCGAGGTCGTCGGGTGCACGTGAAGCACCTGGAGTCCTGCCTGCTCAAAAAGGGCGTGAAACTGCGCCTCAGTGCGCTCATAGCCGCCGGGCGTATTGAGCTTCATCCACAGGCCGACAAACAGATAGGGAGAGGGCGTGGTTGGTGGTTCTGGCAGCACATACTCCACCACCAGCACGCGTCCCCCAGCACGCATAGCTTGGGCACAGTTCTGGAGAATCTGCACACACTGCTCGTCACTCCAATCGTGGAGCACTTGCTTGAGCAGGTAGACATTGGCCTTGGGTGGGACGCGCTCAAAAAAGCTGCCTGCGACGCAGGTACACTGTGCTGCAACTCCAGCACCGGTCAGGAAGACCTGTGTACTCTCGATGACCGAAGGCAGATCCAGCAGCATGCCATGCAGATCGGGATACTTCTGTAGCAGAGTGGCAAGTAAGCTGCCCTGCCCTCCACCGACATCGACAAGGATGTTGACGTGCGAGAAGTCGTAGGCTGCCACCACCGCCTCATTGAGCGACTGCGAAAAGGAGGTCATGGCCTCGTTGAAGATCGTAGCTTCGCGGGTGTGGCTCTGCATATAGGACCAGAAATCCTGGCGAAAAATATCGTCAAAGACACAGATGCCGGTGCGAACGGCGTGATCGAGTCCTTGCCACACAGCCCAGTTCCAATGACTCCCCAACATCTTCGCCATCCCTGCCATCGAGTCAGGGGCATCTGAACGCAATACACGAGAGCGTTCGGTGTGCGTAAAGATCCCGAGAGCGGTTTCGGCAAAGATCCCGACGCTACTCACCGCACGCAGTAAGAGGAGCAACGTTGCTTCGTATACGCCAAGCTGCTGTGCCAGGCTCTGCACGGAGCGCGACTGGTCGGGAAGGAGAACGTCGGGCACCTCAAGGCGCACAACCTCTTGCACGGCGCTGGAGACGGTCCAGCCCATGAGCAGCTCATAGACCTGGACGGCTGGCGAGGACTGAACACGAGTACCGCTCGTGTGGCTCTCGTGATTGTTCTCTGTCATGAAAGATACATCCTTTCTGAAAAACAGATGCGTCGGAACACGTTGTTCCAAGAGGCATCGACAGGTGTGAATTTACGAAAGGGATTGCTCATCGGTCCAGATGAGTGCTCCCTGTGTATGGAAGTGGGCAAGCAGAGCTGCAACCGTTGCATGATCCAGCGAGACGAGCTGCGCAATCTCACGCAGTGATCGGCGTCCATCGACCAGGGCAAAGACCTGCTGCTGCTGCCGAGTCCACTGCGTCGAAGGGAACGCATACAGACGACGTGGTACCCGTGCTCCCCGCTCGCTCCCCATGACCTCGTGCGCGGGCCTCACCGATGCAGGCAGGGGCAGCTCCAGGGAAAGCTGCCAGGGAAGGACACCCTGCCCTTCGATCTGTCGCCAGGCTGCCTGGCCCTGGAGAATGACCGTGCCTGCCTGATCAAGGAGCCAGCAAGCCATGACGTATCCCCGTTCCACCTTCAGGATGATATGACGAGCCTGAGGGAGCTGCTTCATCCCGTCGGGCACCTTCGCCTCCACTCGCCCTGTGGAGCCATGTGTAGTGAGGACCTGGGCCAACGTGTCGAGTGATAAATGGTACATCCCTGCCTCTTTCTTCTCAGGGGGTCTCTTCACGAGAAGTGCGTGTTGTCGTTCGTCGTCGCATCGGCACCTGCATACAGTCCTATTTCTCGTTCCATCAGCGGGAGCGCAAGGACGCGCTCTACCGTCTGGCAGAACTGGTCACGTGAGGTTAGCCAGGAGGCTGAAAGATGCTTCCCCTCGTCGAGACCGTCGCTATTCAGCAGATGCAACACACTGTGGAGCAATGTCAGAAGCCTGCTGTTGGAGCGCTCTGTCCGCTCTTGCAATGCAGCCCGCGCTACCACACCTTCAAGGCATGCATCAAACGCGCGTCGATGATCCTCTATTTGTGAAAACACGTGTCCTTGTTGCTGTGCTTCCGTGAGCAGTGTGTTGACCAAGTAGGTAGAGGTGCGGCGATGTGTCACCAGTTGCGTCAGAACGTCATCAAACGAGAGCGCTTCTGTTTTGTCGTTCCCCGTCTCTTGATTGGTGCTTGGTTCAAGCCGCTCGAACTGGACAACGGCATCAACAACAAAGCGCTCTCTCCAGAAGTTCAAGCGACGGCAGACCGCGACGGCCTCCTCGTGTTCCTCCACCGTCGGCGGGGTCGGATAGGACCGCTTGAGATAGACAGCCACCGTGTGCAGAAAGTCGTCTTCTGTCATCCAGAGGCGAAACCCTGCACCCCGATATTCCCATCGCGTTCCCTGCTCATCTGTGACCTGGTGGAGCAGTAGCTCACTCTCTCGCATACTCCTCTGTCCTTTTCTTTCTTCGTTTCGTGCGAGCATCTGTCGCAATCCCCTCTCCTATCGCTCATTCACCTGTTCTCGTTGTCACTGGTGAAAGAGCCATACCTGACCCGCTTCAAGATGGGGAAGATGCGCTTCCAGCAGACGCACGCCATCAGGCAAGACCCAGATCCACCAATTCAGATGCCCGTCCCCATAGCGTTCCTTTCGACTTCCAGCAGGAAGCTCAACATTCCAGAAGGTGTCTTGTTTGCTGAGGTGACACCCATGGGTCGTCAGAAGGCGATACATGTCGGGAATGAGTTCCTCCTGTGCTTTGAGATGCAGACAGGGATGGTCCGTCTCGCGCTCCAGGGTCACAGCAAGAGGACCGTCATAGACGACCCCTGTGAGATGCAGCAGAGCGTTTCGCAGCTGCTCCGCCTGTGGTGCCGAAACCGGAACGTTACAATGCAGATCAAAGACCACCTGCCACGGGAGCAGAGCGGCGAGTGCAACCTGTTCCCACGTGAGGTCGTAGAGACACAGATACGCTAGAAATGCCTCATTGACACCACCAAGAGTTGACATGGTATCGTCTTGCTGCTCAACACTCATACCCGCGCTCCAGTGCTCTCACCAATGTGCTTCTCCAGTGCCTCGCTGACCTCCTTCATGGCCTCAAACGGGCCAATCCGGGCGCTGAGTTGCTGAAAGTGTTCCCCGAGCCGGTTGTAGCGATTCGTGATGATTTCGTGGCGCGTGGTGGCGGCGTAGCCGTGCAAGCCTCGTCGGAACCCGGCGGCTTCGGTGTCGATTTGGGCGCGAATGCGCACTACTTCGCTTTGAGACATGTGTTTCTCCTGTATTTGCTACGTGCTTCTTACAATCTTCGAGATAAGCACCTTTCTTAAACATCGCTTGCAACTTTTCCCTGGTACAAACATATCATTTGAGATGTTTCTTGCATTGTTAAGATTATTCAGCCTATATCGTAAAATACTACCAGAAACCTATTCCTTTCTATTTTGAGACACCGAAGCAACTCTATCATAGGATCATAAGCCAACAATACAGGTGAGGATCACACTGAAATTTGAGGTGCGGTTTTTGAGTTGCGTGGTGGGCAAGATCTTCTGTATACTTTTGACAAGCAACTGTACCAGAGAAGGATAGGTATGTAACGATGGAAAGTGTTGATTGGGCGCGCTTCGGACTTCCCTCTCCAGTCGAGATGGGAACGGATGGATTTCCTTGCCCTGGCAAAACCTCACGCTGGTATCGAGAACAGAAAAAGCGTACTGATGCAACTTGGACTCAGAAGCGTCTGGCAGCAGAGTTAAGTCTAACGGAGCGATCCGTATATTATCTTGAGAGTCACGACGTTGGACTTGATTCGATTTCTCTTCGTCGCAGGCTGGCATTATTGTTCGATATCTCCCCCATTCTCTTCGGACTAGCCTCCCTTGAGGATGAAACCGATCCTGGACAAACCGTCAAGCAGTATCGTAAGATGAAGCAAAAAAACATCCCTTACGCAGCCAACAAGGACTTGCAAGAGCACTCAGTCTAACGGAGAAAGCCATACGAGATATGGAAAAAAGGAATATCGGGTTGGATTCCATTGCACGTCGTCGCGTGCTGGCCCTGCTGCTCGATATTCCGCCAGCAGCGTTAGGCATTATCACCCTCGAAGAAATTCTACACCAGCACCGCCAAGATATACCGACCATGCCACTTGCCGGAGCACAGAGAGGAAAAGAAGTTGCCTTCGATCTCGCCATCTACGAGAGTCGTCTCAAAGCACTTTGGAACCGTAACCATACTAACACTGCGCAAGATCGGCTGACACAGATCACCACTGCTATGGCAGACCTTACTAGTGAGCTACCCTACGTTAGTGGTGATGATGAGAAAGAGGCACGCGCCTTTCTCTGTCGCTATCACCATCTTCATGCACATATCTTGCGTGATCAGGGTCGATATGATGCGGCGATAGTAGAACTAGAGAAAGCATCCATTTTAGCTGAGCGAGTGGAAAATTTTCCCTTGCTGGCGGTGACACTTTTGCGGATTGGGAGTGTGCTTCGTGATAGAGGAACTGTGACTGAAGCGCAAGCAAAGATAGAGGCTGCAAGAGGCAATAGCCAGGGTGCAAATCAGATAAGACAACAAGCGAACGCTGACTATCTGGCAGCCATTGACTGCTATACTAGAATACGCAATCTTCAGAGGCTTCCCGACGTTTTACGCGGTGTGGTGTTATTCGATGAGGGGTACGCGCAGGCACATCTGGCACACGGAAACCTAGAGGCAAAACGAACTGCCCTCGCTCATATCAAAGCTGGGGGAAAAATCATTACGGCAACAAGAGATATTCTTGAGGAAGAGTTTGCAATTAAAATCACTGAGCGGACCTATCATAATACCAAAGCAGCAACTATGCTCGCAGCAGGCTGGACGCGTGAAGCTCTCCAGGAACTCACCGATTTAATGGATCTACCAGAAGAAGGAGACATGACGAGGCAAAATGCTTATACAGATTATCTTTGGTCGCAAGCCTACGCTGATCTAGGATTAATTGACGCCGCAGCAACTCCAGCACAAGATGCGCTCGTCAAAATGAAGCAGATCAAGTCACGTATCCACATTATGCGTATTGCAGGATTACAAGGACAATTAAGCCAGCTTGACAGTAAACACATCGAGGTCATTCGCTTAGGTGTTATGGTTAATTCATAAAGGAGATACCAATGTATCGCAACCCTGTACAAGAATATCCAAACCGTCAATATGTGACAGGAGAACAACAAAAACCAGGCACGTTTCTGCCGGATGCAACTTATGCCCAGGCATTAGATGCACTTGTGATTTGTTGCGCTGATGCTGTTATTCTGCATCAAGGGTTATGGTTGATTGCGAAGCGAACATGGGAACCGCTCCCTGACTGGTGGATTATTGGTGGACGGATGCGCAAAGGGGAATTAATTGAGCAAGCGTTACAGCGGAATTTACGACGAGAATTGCACCTTGATATTGCTGAAGACCGTCTCCGTACTATCATTGGTTACTACAATCTGATCTGGGATACAAGGGCACAGGAGCCAACGACGAATGGTGCCCATGTGTTCTCAATCACAACAGCCGTGCAACTGACTGATGAAGAAAAAGCTCGCCTGCAACTTAATGAAGAGTATGCCGATGCTCAATGGGTCGATCCCTTCTCTGTGATAGAAAACGCAAACCAATTTCACCCGTGCCTCGTGCAAGTTGCACGAGATGTTCTGAGATAAATTCGTCTGTGATGCAGCATGACTTGCTCACTACTGCTGGTTCAGATTCACATGGCCCTCCTGCATGCATGCCGATCAAGTATCGAGCCGAACTCGGCTGACGGTTGTTTGAGCATGTCGGGATTCAGATGCAGTAACTAGAACGAATATACCGAAGTGTCGAGTTCGTTGGAAATAAAGGAGACCAGGACGACATGGAGACAGCAGATGCAATCATTGTTGGCGCTGGAGTCAATGGAACAAGCGCTGCATTTCACCTTGCTAAAGCCGGCATGAAGAACATTGTTGTCGTTGAACGTGCCTTTTTAGGGGCAGGAGCTATAGGGAAAAACTCCACCTCTGTCGTGTTTCGTCTTCCCTGTATTTAGTGTGATTCTGCTCCTGCTATCAGCAGAATCACACCAGCTTTATTTTTCATCTATCGTGCTCCCTTCCAGATGCCCCAGACGGTGAGCAGATACAGTAGCGCCCCAAAACGCTCGGCCTGCATCTCCGTGAGCGCCTGGATATACAGTTCGTCTAATTCGCTCTGCGTTGCGAGCTGCTGCTGGAGAATAAAGGGTTGTCCCAGCCGAAAGAGCAACGTGTAATCAGCAACAAAGCCTGCGTAAGCTCTGGTTCCATAGGAATGATCAATCGCATGCGCTTTGCACTTCACATCAGCAAAACCGGCATCTCTGACGAATTGCAAGAGCATTGGCGTGATGGCGTGATAGCGTCCATCGGGGGAGAAGCTCCGTCCAGCACGATGCATGGCATCAATGCCCAGGCCAAAGAGTCGAGCCACGGCTGGCGAGGACGCTGTCACAAAGCCCCATTCTCCTTCCGTCAGGCGAATGAACCCGCCAGGTTTGAGCACCCGACGACATTCTGCCAACAGCGACGACCACTGCTGGGGCAGGAGAAAGCCACTGATGAGACGGGCATTGACCAGATCAAAAGAGGCATCGGCAAACGGCAAAGGTTTGGTGACATCTCCCCGCACAAAGAGCGCATTCTCGACGGAAGCCGCAGCCGTTTGCGCATAGCTAATCATGGATGCGCTGCTGTCAATGCCTCGTACCGTCACGTTGTCATCCTCTCGGGCCAGGCGCAGTGCCCACCCTCCAGGCCCACATCCCAGATCCAGGACATCGTAAATGTCGTCCTGTTGCTTCTCCGTGAGTTCAGGGAGGGTTCCCCCCATTGCCTCAGTGAGCATCCCGTCCTGATTAAAGAGCTGTGCGCGTTCCGCGCTGTTCTCGGCGTCGAGCACATAGGTTGTCGAAAGTGCCTGTGGACCTGGTACAGAGTGCAGGTGTGGTGTGCCCTGCAGCTCCACTGGTGTCGTCGTATCAGATGTCTCCATGATGGTCGTCTCCGTCGTGTTTTCCCATGTGATGCTCACCTACTCGCTGGGCGCAGGAGCAGTGAAGTGTGTTGTGAACTGTCTTCATGCCCCCAGACGGGATACATGTGGACAGTTCCGAGGAATGCCGTCATCTCACACATACGTTCCATGTGTCCAACAATATTGGTCTGGAAGGCATAATTCAAACAGAAAAGAGCATAGCAGATCGAAAAGGCAAGAGGAGGGCGGGGCGAGCGAATGTGGAGGGCGGGGAAAGGGCGATGGAGGGGCGAACATGGGACGGTGGAGAGACGACATGAAAGAGATGGTTTCAGATGGCATTCCCTATGCTATACTAGGAGAGACATGCAGGATGCTGTATGCAAATGACTATCGTAATGGATGGCAGAAGGAGGAGAACGTGAGCGGATCAGAGGGAACAACGGGCAGGACGGAGCACGATCAGGTTGTGCCACGACAGCGTGAGGAGGAGGAAGGAAAGCAGCCACGCGTGCGCGTGTATCTCTTCCAGACGCTCCAGGTCGAATGGGTCGTTGCCTCGTCAGGGCAAGAGAACGCATGGAACGGACGGGTGTCAGCGCGTTCACTGCTTAAAGTGCTCTTATGCGCTCCTGGACGGCAAGCAACGCGGGGTCAACTGCTGGGCATTCTCTGGCCCCAGACCGATGAGGCGAAAGCGCAAGAGGGTTTGCGCAGTGCGCTCAAGGTTCTGCGCAAAGTGTTCACGACCGCAACAGGAGAAGTACTGCTCGAAACCCGCGAGGACCTGGTGATGCTAGCAGGGCAGGACCGTCTCTGGTGTGATGTAGATGCGTTTGAAGCCCTGATCCACCAGGTGGACAGACGCATGCACTCTGCCCACCCAGACAAACTGCTGGCACTACTCGAAGAAGCACGAGCAGTCGTCCGTGGAGCTTTTCTTGCCCATGATACCCTAGCCGAGTGGTACACCTATCGTTGGGTCAGAACGCGTCGGCAGGCCGTACAAACACTGCGCCGACGCATGATTCGCTCGCTAGCAGATCTCCTCATACAGAAGGGAGAACAGAGACAAGCTGAGGCGCTCCTCGCCGAGCATCTCACGCGCTTCCCATCTGACCAGGACGCCCTCACTCGGCTGATAAACTTGCTTGTCGAGCAGAATTGTGTCGATGAAGCGCTCTCCTTCTATGACCGCTGTGCCAGTG
>DAOUDD010000155.1:0-19652 GCA_034431765.1 Ktedonobacteraceae bacterium
CATCCTGCTATGACAGTCATTAGCAGAAGAAATAGAGTTGGCAGCGCTCCAAGAACCGTTTTTTTCTTCGCGTGCATGAAAGAAATCTCCTTATCAGAGTAAAAAATACTGTCATCATGTCATCAACATAACAATACGTCTGGATGAATTTCTTGAGAGACAAAAAACTGGGTGCGTTCCTCCTTCTCAAGTGCTAAGCGACTTCTGCGAGAAAAAGACTCAGAAGTGCTAGTCAACATTTTCTTTCTTTTACCCATCGCGCTGTGAAACGCTGATGAATAGGCGAGCAAATTCATAGTGGGCATATAGAGCATATTATAGATACGAAATTTGGAGGGGAAATCTCACATAAGGGAAATATTCGTGAGCAAAATGAGGGGGAAGATATAGGGAGAGCGCTTTCCTACCCGACATTTTTTTCGTGTCTCACACGAAAAAAATGTCGGGTAGGAAAATCGTTATTGGACTCGATAGATGTTGGCCCAGGCGTCGGGGGGGATGAGATTCTGGGCATTATCAACGATGCCCACGATGCTGGTTGTGCGCAAGAAATTGCTTGTCACCTGCTCCATCGGTAGCCAACCGACATCTTTGACGATCTGCTGCTCCGCTTGCTGGTATGCCTGGACCCGTTGCACTGCTGAGTCCTGGGAATCGGCGTTCTCTAGCTTTTGCTGCACCTCTTGCTGTTGCGCCGCCGTCTTACTGCTATTCTGCCCATAATTCATGTTGTTGTTGGGCGTCCCTTTGCCGAATTGCAGGCTAAGCCAATCCTGCGGGTCAGGATACTCACCCACCCATGCCAGGCCCCACATCTGAATACCATCGGGATTCCCCGTCGCAGCCGTGACTTTGTCCAGCAGCGTCGTCTCATCGACCGGGTCAGGTTGAACCGTGACCTTGAGCACCTGTTGCCATTGCTTGACGAGCTGCTCGACCTCCTGGTCAAAGTTCGTCACGCCAGTCACATAGGTCAATGTAACTGCTGGCATATCGTTTACGCTGGCAAATCCCTCTTCGCGCAATCCCTGCTGAAACAGCTCTTGCGCCTTGCGCGGGTTACCAGTCAGACTTTTGCTATCGTCGGGACCGACCAGGTTGGCGTTATAGCCCCGGATTCCTTCGGGGACGATGTGATTGGTAGGGATCAATGTGTCTTTCCAGACGTTTTTCACGATAGCAGTTTTATTCACAGCCAGGGCAAAGGCCTGGCGAATGTGAATGTTGTTAAAGGGCTTTGCCAGGTAGTTCATCGCATAGTAATTGATCCACGCCTGTGGCACTCTATGCAGCTCTTTATTTTTGTGCTCGTTGGCGATGTCAGCGAAGGGGACACTGCTCACATCAAGCTTTTTATCCTGGTAATCCTGGTATGCCTCTTCTGCCTGACGATAAAAGGTGAAGGTGACGTGCTGCAATTGCGGCTTCTTGCTATAGTAATGCGTGTTAGGAACAAGGTCGATACTGCCATTGTGGGCATAGACCGTGGAGGGTTTGAACGGCCCCGCTCCTCCCCCCTCGTTGAGATGGTCGGTGAATTTGTCGTTGTACTTGCTGACAAGACTCTTCTCGACGACATACGAGCAGGGCGAGGTGAGCATCTGCAAGAAATAAGCCGCTTTCTTGCGCGTCACAATCACCACCGTTTGCGGATCGGGTGCCTGCAGGCTATCACCGATCAATGTCGTTATCTTACCCGCCAGGAGTTGATCGACGTGATTAATAAGTCCAAGATAGATTGGGGCAACCGTGGATTTTGTGCCTGGAAGGACTGCACGCTCGATGCTATAGACCACGTCCTGTGATGTGAGCGCTGTGCCATCGTTGAACTGAAGCTTTGGCTTCAGATGAAATGTCCATGTAACACCATCGCTCTCTTGCTTCCAGGATGCGGCAAGCTGTGGAACAACCTCTAGCTTCTCATTAAGCTGGACCAGACCGGTGTAGAGCATTTGCACTGCGCTCGTAGAAGCTGGATCATGTGCAAGAGCCGGGTCCAGAGTATCGAAATCCGTCGCACCAATAATTGGCACGGCATACGTCTGTTTGTTGAGAGGAGCCTTGACTAACTGTTTCTGGGCCTGGGAGTCTCCGCCAAACAGATCACAGCTTACCAGCATGAGCGAGAGAAGGCAGAGCGCGAGTGGTAGCAATGTATATGTTTTTTGCTGAGTCTGCATCAGGCTTTTCTGCTTCCTTCAAAATGATATACTCATTCTTCGTCATAAATGGTGTCTAACAAATGAATCCAGGTGTCTGTGTAGCGATGAGTCGCGGCGGACGCGATAAATCGAGTCCCTATTTTCGCCCAATCAATTGGGCAGACGAGCGATAGCTCGTGTTTGTATCTGCGATCTCTCGCGACACCCAGATTTATTTGTTAAAGAGCATTTTTATGGATATGTACAAGCAAGAGCATATGCTCTTGCCCATCGCCCAATTATTCCCTTTTACACATACACATTATTCCGGGTATTCAGACCCCAATTCGTTGGGCGAAAATAGGGACCCAATCCATTACAGGTTTGCAATATCCCCATCTCTTGGGCCGAAGAGAGCGGCGCGCAGCGCGACCTGCAGGAAAGAGTCGATGGAAGTACTCTGCAACGCTGTCAGCCAGGTAAGGTATTCTTCGCTCGCAGCCTGCACAATTTGTAGCGTATGCCCTGCATCAGCTCTTGCATCCACGTACGCCGCTGCCAGACCGATTGTGCCGAAGAGGGCGCGTGGGTCGTGGCGAAGTTCGAGGTAACGGCGCGAGAGTGCCAGCGCTGCCGGAAAATCCTGACCATGCAAGTGATTGCTCAACGTCTCTAATTGTGAGGCTGCAATCAGGCCGCCACCTGCTCCAAGTCCTCTCGATGCATCTGCTTTACCTGGAGCCGTTGGAATCGCAAGTTCCTTGTGAAGTGCATTGATATAGGCGGCAGAGGTAAAGAGCAGGTTGAGAATCTCCACGTCTTGCACCTGTTGAAATGCCTGGTGAATGGCTGAGGCGAAGAGCAGGCCATGCCCAACCCGAATAAACAGCTCCCGGTCCTCGTTGCCTGTGCGCTGCAATACATCGGCGGCGGCCAGGGAGATGACTGAGGCGACGGCACGCGGTGATGCTTCACCCTGGATAATGGCATCATAGACCCCTTGACAGACCTGGCTGGTGTCAGCTTCGCTCAAAAGCAACGCGTGCAAGGGAAGCGCGCTCTGATTTTTAGGAGCGGAGATGCGTGTGCGAACGCCTTTGAGGTCGTGCTTTGGATCACTGATATAGCCTCGTACCGTTGCAATCCAGCCTGGCTCCTCCTCATTGGGCTGCAGTGGCAGATGTGGTGCGAGCCAGTGGATAATATTTGGTACGCGATTGCCCCATTCAACGGCGTCAAGCAACTGGAAGCCACGCACCGCGTAGGTAAAGGGGTGTCCTGCACGCTGAAAGGTCGTGGAGACCGCTTCGTAGGCGCGTACCTGCATCGTTCGATAGTCCGCGCCCGTTCCATAGAGGCCAAGCAACGCTCGTTCCGCAAGTAGCGCATCGTTGTTCTGAACGGCGTCGTGCATTACCTCATTCATCGTCTTGCCGCTGTCCATCAACTCGCTGGGAAAGAAGGGAGCTGGCTCTGCCTGGGGCACGGAAGAAGTCGGTAGGCCACTCATAACTGTTGCGGCGACCTTAAGTCCCTGGACAAAGAGTGGTAACGCGCGCTCCTTTGGTAGCTCCTGTGCATTTACCGGCGCGGGAATCCAATGAATCAGGCGTCCAAGCATGGAGGCCGCAGTGAGTGTAATTAGCGGATGGCCATCAGTGTCTCTATGGGCAAGCTGCATGCCGATGCGTGCGAGCAACACATCGGCCGCTTTGTCCTGCTCTAAATAGGAGCGTGCTGCGGCAACGATAGCTTCAATCCTGCCGCTTGACACGGAATCTATAAGAAGTGAGAGGTCTGCTCTCATATCAATTGCTGCCATAAAAAAACTCCTCTATAAGATCAAAGTCAAAATTATCCCTGTTCTTGCAGTTCCCGAATAGCACGGTCCAGGTTGGGAACATCTGCATATTCTTCGTCAAGGAGCTTATATGCTCGACTCAGATACAGTTCGGCTAGCCGCGCGCTCTGCATACTCTGGCCGGTTGCTGCGGTAATCAGTTCAGAGCTGCGATACTTATCGGGTAATCGTCGGCTGATCCGCTCCATCCGTTTGCGCGCGTCCTGTAGAGCGCTGATGTCATGCCCATCGAGCGCGTAGCGAGCTGTGCCTACCAGCTTGCCCAGTTCCGCAAGTTTCTGCCGCTCCGACATCGCTTCAATCAGCAGCTCATCGGCATCCAGGTCATTGAGCACAGGCGTTTTCTCCTGGGATGATGAGGTGCGAGGAGAGATCGAGGGAGCCTGGGAGTTATACGTGGCATAGAGCTGGGCATATTCCTGGCAACTCAAAGAGGCCATCTGCATGCGCTCAACATCCTCATTTGAAATAGTGCCGATATCACAGAGATCGTCATCGCGCCGCTCCGCCAGCGCTTCAAGCTCTGCCAGGCTCAGACCCTCTTCAAGCATAGGTGGGATTGGCATCCCCGAAACACTGCCAGCGCCTTGCAGTTCCTCTGTCGGAATCTGTGCGGCAAAGAGCGGGGGAAGATACTTCGCCAGCGACATGGGGATGGGTGGAACAAGGCAATAGGTGCTATAAATGACGTTCGCGTTCCGCGAACTTCGCGCGATAAAGATAGCATGTCCACGCGGGGTCTGTGCGCTTCCACGTAAGAAATGTATGGACATAACGAAGTCTCCCTCCAGTTACCGCTTATGCTCTGTCATGCTCAACGCATGATCTGCGCTCGCGGATATTCGACCTTTGTAGTGGTGCGGATGAACACATTCCTCTTATTATCTATACGCTCTATTGTCTCATGCAATGTCTTCTATGACAATCCTTTCCGTACTTCTTGTAGACGGCGTAGCAGATCTGTGTTGATGCGAATCTCGTCCTGCGAAAGCTCTTCGCCCTCCAGTTGCAGCGTTTCTTCATAAGAACGGAGATGCTGGACAATTTCCTGCGAGCCAGCGATACGCACAAAGTTTTGTAGGAGCGTGCGTGCCTGTTCATCCGCGTTACGTCGTATACCGGTGATCGCGGTCTGTGCGTACTGCTCGGCATATTGACGTAAGAACGTCCCCCAGCGCTCTGGCGAACTGATGCTGTTCATAACTCGTTCGACCTGGACGATAGCTTTCGCCTGTTCATCTCTGGCCTGCTCCATATCTCCACGCAGATAAAAGATTGAGCCTCGTGCAAAGCGTGTGTCGGCTACACCAAGGGGGCGGCGCTGCTGATGGTAGTATTTGAGCGCCTGCTCAAAATCTGCCAGCGCCTCATCGTTCTCGTCTTGCTCGCGGTGCACAAGGCCGCGCACAAGCAGAACGTCCGCGCCATTAATATGATCGTTGCTCTGTTGAAAACGCAGAATCGCAGCCTCGCAGTTTTCTTTCGCCTCGTTCCACTGCTGCTGACCAATATTTACCTGGGCCACGCCGAGCACCGCCATCCCGTCTCCGTTGGTACTCTCAAGAAATTGAAACTGGCGACCAGCAGCGAGATAGGTTTCGAGCGCGGGATCAAACTCGCTGCGTGCCAGGCGCGTCTCTGCCTGTCCGAGCAGCGCCTCGGCCGCAACAAGCGGCTGCTGATATGCTTCTGCCTGATTATGCGCGGTGCTGAAACGTTGCTCTGCCTCGCTAAATGCGCCTTCGGCCAGCAGCAGTTGTCCCTCGACAAGCGTTATCAGTGCCTGCACAGGTTGCGCGAGAGCGTTCTTTTTCAACCCTTCTCGCGCCACTGTGAGCTGAGACTGGACCTCTTTAAAATCGCCGGTCAGCAGGCTGATACGGGCCTGCTGGATAGCCGCTGTTGCAATGAGAGCCGCGCCAGCAGTCTCGTCTACCTCGCTAATAAGCGTGCTGGCGGTAGTGTAGGCGTTGTGTGCCGGCCCCAGCTCACCTAACTGGCGATAGACATCACCAACTCCCAGAACGGCACGGCCCTCTAACAGGCCATTGTGCAATGTATGCGCCTGTTGTCGTGCCTCCTCCAGCGTTTTACGTGCGCGCTCAAGCGCTCCCTGTCGATACTGAATAATGCCCAGTCCGACGCTGCTTTCAGCCTGACCGAAGCGGAAGGAGATCGACTGGTAGGTGCGTAATGCACGTTCCATCATCCCCGCAGCATACGAAAGCTGTCCGCGCTGCAGATTGACCTCTCCTAGCAGACGATTTGCGTTTGCTGCTCCCAGAGGATTGTGCTGATCTGTATAGATTTGCAGCGCGGATTGTCCACCAATAAGTGCCTGGTCAATCTGTGATTGCAGAAAATTGATAAGCCCAAGCTCTAAATTAGCATCTGCCATCCCCAGTTCGTATTCCATCGTCTGGGCCATGGTGAGTGCCTGCCCAAGCAACGTGCTGGCTTCGTCGAGCCGCTCCTGATCGATATAGATACGTGCCAGTCCTGTCAGCGCATCGACAGTACCAAAGTTATCCTTTTGTGAGCGGTAGATATCGAGCGCGCGTTGATATGCGCTTTCAGCTTCTGCAAAGTGGCGTGTCAGGCGTTGAATATCAGCAAGGCTACGGCTGGCATCGGCCTCAGAGATGCTCTCATGCGCCTCCTGATAATACCGAAGCGCCTCCTGATAGTGTTCTGTCGCATATTCCATATGGCCGCGTTGTACTTCGACATGTCCGAGTGCAAGTGCAACATTGCCCAGGCCCAGAGAATCGTGCTGTGCACGGTAGAACTGCTGCGCGTTCTGATAGGCGTCCTGCGCGCGATCGAGATGCGCGAGCTGGCGCTCAATGTGGCCGAGCGCAAGGATGCTGTTGGCTTCCAGCAGCGGCTTCTGTGCGTCATGATAGAAACGCGACGCGCGCTGATAACTATTGAGGGCCTGCTCCAGGCGGTTCTCCTGCCGCTGCACTTCCGCAATCATTGAGCGCGCATCGCCCGCGCGCTTGAAATCGCCGCTCAAGCGGAAGCGCACCTCGGCGTCCCCAAATGCCTCGCTCGCCTTGTCCGATTTCCCTTCATTATAGGCAGTGAAGCCATCTTGCAGCCGTTTTTCCGCAAGCTGAAGATCTCGTGCCTTTTTTTCATTGTCAGATGTCGTCATACCTGTATCCTTAAGCTCAGAAATATGAGTTGTTGAGCCTCTGATCTCATGATTGTAGTCTCATTTCATTGTAGTGCGTTAGACCAGTGAAAGTCAAAGCCAGGCCTGCCGGACGCAAAACTTCCCCCTTCTTTATAGCTCGTTTACAGGCTCATAAATGCTCCTATCTCTTAATTTTGTTGAGCTTTTTGTGCACTAGCAGCGCACAAAAAGCTCAACAAAATTAGAAAAAGTGAGCGCCGTAGGCGCGTACATACAATCCAGAAGAGGGATGGACCTGTTGATCAACGCAACAAAACGCGACAGGCCCCGAAGCTCTCGGAACCTGTCGCGTTTTGTTGCGTTGCACCTATCCTACTTCTTCGCAAGTTGTGGGCCGAGCTGTTTTGAAAGCTGTTCGACCTTTTTCGCCATCGTCTCTTCCTGCTGGAGATTCTGCTGCAGCAGTTGCGCGATCTGTTTTTGTCCCATCAGAGTAGCCTGCTGGATCAGATCGGTGTAGGAAGCGATCTCATAGTGCTCAGTCTTGGATGCGCCACCTAGATTGAACATCGCGAGGATCTCAGACGAAGGCTTTTCCTTAAGGAAGCTATCGTGCTCCTGCTTCATACCCGCTACTGCTGTGCAAGGGGCTTGCTCAGGTTGAGTTCCCAGGATCTCAAAGCACTGTTCGAGATTCTTAATTTGCTGCTGTGTCTCCTGCCCGTGCTGCTCAAACGCCTGCCTCACCTGTGGATGATCAGTTTCCTGAGCCATCGTCGGCAGCATCTTTGAAATCCTTTGCTCCGCATCATAGATGTCACTGAGTTCGTGCAGGAAAAGCTCCTGTGGCGTATTCATTGGCATGATATCTTTCCTTTCCTATAGACGGACATTTGTCGTAACTAGGCTACCATGAAGGATACCTTTTTCCTTTTCTCGCGTGCCTCTACATAGGCATTTCTCTTTCCATAACGCTTTCGTTGAATAGAAAGGCATCCAGGTATATCACGTATCACCCACCCTTAAAGATACAACTCCTTATTAATAGCTGTGCTCACTAGAGAAGTGTTTTTTGAGAAAGGCTCTTCCTTATCACTTGTTATGGATCGATTATCTTGTATGTAGCCATATTCAATATGCTGCGCACGTGTGTTTTCGCTCATGAGGAAGTGAGGCTTGCTTATCGCTGCAAAGTGTTGATTATTGTAGAGCAAGTATGCGTTCTGCAAGCGATGCCCAGGGGCGAGCCTCAAGGACAGGAAGACCGTAGCATGAGGCTTCCCGTGCCAACCATTGCCCGTACAACCATTTTGCGCGAGCCTCGTTGTGCAACTCCCGCTCCCCAATAATGCCTCGTCCTCGTGCTCGCATATTGGCAAAGATTCTCTCTTCATCCGACTCGACAAGAAAGACAGCTCTCACCAGCCCTGGTGCCGCTCGGCTTTGCACGGAGGTAGTGATTGTGTCAAGCTATACGCATTGATAGTAAAAAGAACGTCTATGCCTCCGCGCATCATCCAGAGAAGAAGGACAAGCCAGTACGCATGTGTGAGTGAGAGAGTTATCGTGAGTGATCCCTCCAGTAATAAGGAACTGCCTAAAGTAGAGATAGCTTGGCCCACCCAAAACTTCCAGAAGTCACTGCTCAATTTCTGGTGTGATGTGATATTGGATTTCAGGCGAGACACCATCGCAAATTCTCTCCTATTTCCCTATAAGGAATGAGTAGAATACGTCTCTCGCCTCACTATAGCATGCTTCTGGCATTTCTTATAAGAGTAAATCTATGCTAACAGCATAGATTCGAGAATAAACGCCCAGAGCAGAAAGCCGACATGGGCTAACGCTCATCAAGCCCAATTGATTGGGCGAGAATAGGGACCCGATTCATCGCGTCCGCCGCGATTCATCGCCACATCGACACCCGGCACAATTTCTGAAACTGTACATCATCGCCACATCGACACCCGGCACAATTTCTGAAACTGTATCATCATCGCGTCCGCCCGCCATTCATAGCAACATCCAGAGCCAGAGGGAGAAATGGAGACGAACAGTTGTGCTCGTCGAACGGAACATGTATACTAGACCCAGGAAAAGACTTACAGGAACAGAAAACGACAGAAGGAGGTGGGCGCTCTTCTCCACGAAGAGGCAATGAAGCGTCCAAGTATTTGTATGAATGAAGATACCCTTGCGCGTGTAGAGCTGTTTTCAACTCTTGATAAGAAAGAATTGCAACTGTTGGCGAAGAACTGTCAGGAGCGTTCGTTTGCAGCGGGAAGCACCCTCTTCTCACAGGGTGATACTGGAGTGGGACTCTACGTGATAAAAAGTGGGCAGGTACGTATTTTGCAGGCAGCGAATCCAGATCGTGCGGAGAAAGAGCTGGATGTGCTCAGTCCAGGTGATGTCCTGGGTGAGATGGCGCTGCTCGATGACCAGCCACGTTCGGCCAGCGCTGTAGCCATTGATGACGTAAGCGTGCTCTTGCTACCCGTATGGGAATTTCGCAGCATCTTGCGTGGGCATCCCGAAATTGCCGTGAAGTTGCTCTCCGTCCTCAGCCGCAGATTGCGCAAAGCCGAGGCGCGACAGCGCGACTAAAGGTGATAGCTAGTGGCATCGTCCGGCTTTTCGCGATTGAGCAATTTTTGCAGTTCGTCGAACATCGTCTCAACATCCCCAAAAGAGCGGTAGACACTGGCGAAGCGGATATAGGCGATCTTGTCCATGAGGCGCAAACGCTCCATGACCAGCTCGCCAATCACACTACTGGGAATCTCTTGTTTGCCGAAACGGTAGAGCTCCTGCTCAATCTCTTCAACAGCATTCTCGATTTCGCCCGCTGGAAGCGGGCGTTTTTCACAAGCTTTACGAAGACCGATATAGAGTTTTTGCCGGTCAAAAGGCTCACGGCGCTGGTCACGCTTGATCACCATCAAGTGAAATTTCTCGACCCGCTCGTATGTACTGAAGCGCGCCTTGCAGTGTTCACACTCGCGTCGCCGATGGATCGCATCACCAATATCGCGTGAGTCTTTGACCCGCGACTCTGTCCCTCCGCAAAAAGGACATTTCATTCCTTATCCCCAAATTCTGTTAAACGTGGAATTCAGGAACATTGTATCACATTCCCCCTCACGTTTGTCCAGCAGTGCTGAGGCGTATGTCTAATGACGTGCGGATGATGCGACGTACGTTTCTGCAAGCAAATTAGGTCGCACTTGCTCCTGCTCAGATGCGTTGGGAGAGGCTTTTTGCAACTGCGGATGCACCTTCCCAATATAGCCTGAACGTAGACGCGAACCTTCACGCCAGTAGGCGTACCAGTAAGGGCCGTGCCCCTGGCCGGTACGACATGTGCTGCATGAAGCTTTTCCACACTTACGATATTGCAATTGATAGGTGATGTGCTGATCGCTTGGTATATCTGTCATGAACCACGTACCCTTCCACAAATCAATAAAACGTACACGTTACCGCGATGACATTGCAATAATACCATCACTTGATGAACATTGTATGAATTTGTTTTTCCTAAAAATGAAAAACTGTTCACATTTATAGAGGTTACATTATCGAAATTTGTCATTACATAACACATTGTTCATTTGTATAGAACTAGAAGTTCCCGGCCTTTTTGCTGAACTGTAGTATCCTATCAGAAAAATTATAGGAAGGAGTGTCACGGTAGCTTGTTACGCTTGTGCCTTTGCCAGATGAGCAGACCGTCGAGGATTATGAGCTATCCTGATCTTGAAACCGGTGGCGGACGGGAGAAAATGCCCACCGAATGGACACTCTGAAGCACCCTCTAATACGCATCAAGAGAAGAGGCGATAGTTCACGAGAGTGCGGCCCGACAAAACGGACGTGATGCAATGACGCTGTTGGGAAAATCCTCCTCGTGCTTGAGCGCCAAGGTGAGAGGCGGCGTCTTCAGAGCGCCTCCTGGTTGCCCCGCACTCCCGTTGCTCCCTTTCCCAACAGCATCATGCAACGGGTGCAGTACCCATCTAGTTGAGAGGCAATAGCTCACATCCTGCTGCTCGACGAAGCGAGGTAGGAGGCGGCGGGAGTACAGCGTCGGGCACAGTTAGGAGAATGATGGGTTCCTCGTGTTCTTCACAGATCCCTTACGTTGATGCATATTGGACGCTCTAAAGCGCCGTCCCTCTCCATAGTAGTGAACCGCATGCGATCCTCTCCTCGTTAAACCATTGTCTTATGAGGAATGTGGGGCAACACAATTCATGTGCTTTGAGACATCTCAATGCGTTAATTGAACCATGACGGAGCATTATGAGACCCGATTCATAGAGTTTTGTTTACCCACGAGCAATTCATTACTTGTACAATAGAGGCCCAATTATACTCTTCCACACAGTATCACATCTATCATCAGTAATTCATTGCTCGGAAATAGGGACCCGATTCTATCGCGTCCGCCGCGATTCATCGCGAAATGTAAATAACAACAAAATGCGCGACATCCTCCACGTGCATCATACTCTCGAAGTATATCACGAGCGAAACATGCACAATACCCCACCCCTATGTAAAACTCCATCATCACATCCACTATTCATCCTCAGCCCCACCTCGCCAGCAAAACCTTCTACGGCGTCTATCACTGTGCTATGGTAGCATAACGCTACAACGTAACATCAAAGTGCCAGGGCTGCGGTACAGGATCTTCAAACTGACCAAGCGGATCGGCGGCACGAATAGAGAGTGTACGTGCTTCGGATGAAGGTAAGGGCCGAAAGCGTGCCGTCCCCTGATAGACCGCGTTATTGGGACCACTGGCAAGTTCAGGACGCGCCAGCAACATCCCACCACGATCACCGGTCCATTGTGTGCCCAGATTGTCTTTGAGGAAGAAGATAATACGTGGCACAAAGCTGAACCCCGCGCTTAATGGAGGTCGAATCCAGAGATAGTGTAGTTCAAAGAAACTGTTATAATAATGAAGTTGGTGCAGAAGCAGTGTCATCCCTTGCTGCTTCTGTTCGATCTCTAGCGTAATCGTACGCACGAGTTCCCCAGGGTCGCCTGTACCTGCCGTCTGGGAGCGTGTGATGGAAGGCGTGGGTGGAGCAGCGACCACAACGGGGGGACGCGACGCTAACTCTAACGCCTTTGGTGAAAAGGGATCAGGATTATTCAGGATATCATTGCATAAGTATAAACATTCATCGCATATATACGCTGCTCCTGGCCCTGCAACCATACGCTTCACTTCAGAGTTGTGACGGCCACAGAAAGAGCAACGCGCCTGTGCTCGGTCAAAGCTCATAATTTTCTCTGTTCCATTCGCTAGAACAACGGTCTAATTGTTACGCACTCTGCTCTCGCTGTATGTGTTGTGCGGCAAGAATAGCCGCGGCCTCTGTATGTAATCCCAGACGTTCAAGCATTGCGGCATGAGCTTCCCACTCTAACCAATCATTCAAAGGAGCAAGGTGTGAAACCGAGGATGCAGAACGTGTCTGCACATGTACTGCACCATCTATATGCCCATTTTGCTCTTGAACTTCTTGAAAAACAGCCTCGTTGCCATATTTATGCTGTAGCGCTAGCTCGATAAGGTGATCGGCGAAATGAGGATTCTTTGGTAACAACGAGCCGTGCAGATATGTGCCATAGGCGTTGCGGTAGATAGCTCCCTCTGTCCGATCTTCGGCGTTATTCCCGTACCCTTTGAGCACTCTGCCAAGCGGCTTGGCTGTGCCCAGATACGTACGGCCACCATGATTCTCGAAGCCAACCAGCGTATGTCCGTTCCATTGTAGGGCAATATCACCAATGCAGCGCTGAACGGATGCTCCTTTGTGAATCGTCCGTGCATCAAAGACGCCCAGGCCGCGCATGTCGGGTCCTTCAGCCGGGCGATAGTAATGGGCGAGCAGTTGAAATCCCCCGCAGACAGCCAGGACCGGTATGTCATCTTCGATTGCAGCCCACAGTCCGATCCCTTTTGTTTCGACGAGATCCTGGGCAACAGGGGCCTGTTCTTTATCCTGCCCTCCTCCAATGAAAAGCATATCATACTCATCGGGAGCCAGGGCATCCCCTACGCCCAGGCCAACGACACGCAGTTCAATGCCACGAGACTGACAGCGCCGTTGCAACGTCAGAATATTGCCACGATCCCCATATAAATTCAACTGCTCTGGATATAAGTGTCCAAGCGTTAGTGTCAGTGGTTTGAGCAAATCTTTCATCGTACCTCATCATCCTTCCCAGTAACGTCCGATAAAACCACGTTGCTCTAACTCGCGATGCACTTCTAATAAAGCTGTATACGTTGGGACAATAAAGAGGGTTTCACCGATAGGGGTTTGTTGCAACGCAAGGTCAAGCGCATTTTTGACTCCATAGCGCCTCACCTCTGCGGCAGGAAGAGCATGCCCGCTGCTCTCATCACTCGCTGCTGTGCTTTGCTGTTTTCTTCCTCCTGAAGCTCGTAGCTTGCGTTCGACTGAGCCAGATGGAACTGACGGCACAATCTGCATAGAACTTTCAGCGACGCCCGCGTATTTCAGGCGTAGGGCGAGATCTAGAGCACGAGTCCCTGCTACAACCAGGGATTGTGTTTGACCAACAACACGTTCGAAATCAACATCCCAGATCCAGGAGATATCTCTCCCGTCAGCAGTGTTGTCATTCAAGAGGAACAGGGCATGCTGCGCCGTTTGCTCACTAAAAAGTGTGCGTAGCACTTCGTTAAAACCTGTCGGATTTTTTGCCAGAAAGAGGCGCAGCGTCCGGCCCTCTGCCTGCACACTTTCGCCACGTCCAAATACTGCTTTGAATTGTCCTATCCCCTGCGTAACAGCTTCCCAGTCAATGGAGAGTGCAACCGCAGTAGTCGCGGCTGCCAGGGCGTTGTAAATATTATAGGTGCCCGCGAGCGGAACAATCAGTTCTTGTCTCTGCCTATTCTGCTCAAGCGTGAGGCGATAGCGATCAAAGGTATCGAGCTGAACAGAGGTCGCTCGTACATCTGGCTGTGGTCGTGCTGTATCGCCATTGACGCAGTGGTAGTGTCCCATATGGCTGTAGAAGCGTACGTCATAGAGGTATTCTCCCCCACAGAGGGGACAGGTTGTGCTATCAAGCACCTGGTGGCCTGAAGTTTCTTCCTTTGAGTGGCCGCTGGCGAGAGAGAGATCATCTATGCCATAATAGAGCACGTTTCCGGCAAAGTTCCTACCTAATTGCGCAATAGCTGGATCATCGGCGTTAAGCACCAGTGTACTACTTTCTGGCAGCTTGCTAATGGCACGTTGCCAATACGCGAGCACACTATGAACTTCACCATAGCGATCAAGCTGATCGCGGAAGAGATTGGTGAAGACGAGAACACGCGGGCAGACCGCTTGCACTGCCTGGGGAAGCGCTGCTTCGTCCACTTCGAGAATCGAGATCGCGCGACCTGAACGCCTCAGGTTCCCATTCGCTTGAGCACGGATGACCAGCGAGCTAGCGACACCACGCATCAGGTTCGAGCCTTCTCGGTTTTGCCAGACTCTCAGGCCAGCTTTACGGAAAATGCTTGCGATGAAACCGCTGGTAGTTGTTTTGCCGTTCGTGCCGGTGATCATAACACTACCATGTTGAAGTTGCGTTGCCAGGTGTGCGACGATTTCTGGATAGAGACGTTGTGCAACAACACCAGCAATACTCGTTCCTCCACCCATGTGAAGGCGACGACTGATCGCACCGACTGTCCGGCCCGCTACTACCGCCAGACCGGCTCGTAAGGAAGCATACTGCCTGCGGCTAGCGCGGTGCAGTTGTCGTGACTTTCGTGGCTTGCCCGTCGCTTGGAGAGAAGTTGCTGTATAAGCAGAAGCGGGCGCTTCCGAATGCTCCTCATGTTCCTCGACCTTTTCGTCTGGTAAAGCAGGCTCTGGCTTTTCCTCTTGTTGCATGCTGTTTCTCCACCTTGGCATTGCTGCCTCTATCCTCTCAAACCAATGTTTGCAGCATAGCATGCTGACTACACATGGTCAAGTACGAAAAAATTCCAGGTGAAGGAGTACTAGTTTGGGCATCCCTTTGCCTTGACAGGATGAAATAATTTGACACGCCAGGACGTTGAATAATCATAGGAGAAAGGGAGCGCAGAAGGCTTGCCCTCTGTTAAGGAAACACATATGCGCCCCTCCCCTCTTGCGAGGGTGTGCTATCCTGTTTTTGATCTTGATCATGGGGTACCTTGTCGGGATATGGTATGCTATCCTAATGGTATGCTATCCTATAAGTAGATATGCGTGGTAGGAGCGATGTTGGAGGGCGTTAACAGTTCTAAAGTGTTGTGGATTTTGTTCAGTAACGAAGGTCGGGTAACTGTTCGATGGCGAAAAAGCTTGTAATTGTAGAATCACCAGCAAAAGCAAAAACAATTGAGAAATTTCTTGGTCGTGATTTCACGGTTCTGGCCTCAATGGGGCATATCATGGACCTGCCCAAAAAAGGTCTGGGCGTGAATACGCGCAAAGATTTTGCTCCACGCTATGAGGTCATCGAGAAGAAGGATAAGCTCATTGATGAACTCAAGGCCGCTTCCAAACGTGCCGATGAGGTGTACCTGGCCCCGGACCCTGATCGTGAAGGTGAGTTTATCGCATGGTCACTGAAGAATGTCCTTGGCCTGCAAAATCCACACCGCGCGGTCTTCCACGAAATCACAAAAGGCGCGGTTCAGGAGGCGATCAAGAAACCACGGCAGATTAACGAGGATCTCTTCAATGCGCAGCAGGCACGTCGTGTCCTGGATCGCCTGGTTGGGTATAAGATCAGTCCGTTGCTCTGGCGGCGTATCCAATCGGGTACGAGCGCGGGCCGTGTCCAGTCGGTTGCGCTCCGTTTGATCTGTGATCGTGAAGCTGAGATTCGTGCTTTTGTGCCCGAAGAGTACTGGAGCATCACTGCCACGCTGAGCAAGCAAAAGCAGCCCGAACGCTTTGAGGCTCAATTAATCTCACGCCTCAAAGATATGAATGCGCTTAACGCCGCTGAGTCTGAAGAAGAGAAGGCGAGCGGTGAAACTCAGGCAGGAGCACGGGGCGCGAAGGTTGAGAAAGGACGCATCAAAATCTCTTCTAAGGAAGAGGCAGATGCGATTCTCAAGGATCTCCAGGATGCCACGTACAGCGTGCTCAAATACGAGCAGCGTGAGCAGCGCCGTCAGCCACCACTACCATATACAACGAGTACGATGCAGCAGGATGCCTCGCAGCGTCTCTACTTCAAGCCCAAGCGCACTATGAGTCTGGCCCAGCAGCTCTACGAAGGCATCGCCCTCGGTGATCGAGGGCAGCAAGGTCTCATCACCTACATGCGTACCGACTCCACACGCATTTCAGACGAGGCGCAGCAAAAGGTCAAAGCCTACATTGATGAAGAGTATGGCAAGCCGTACGTTGGCTCTGGCCGTTCCGCGAAGGCAAAGGCAACGACGCAGGATGCGCACGAGGCTATCCGCCCTACCGATGTGGCGCTGACTCCGCAGATCGTCAAGCCCTATCTCTCACCTGAGCAGTTCAAGCTCTACAATCTAATCTGGCGGCGTTTCGTCGCCAGCTTCATGACACCGGCTGTCTTTGACACGGTTCGCGTCGATATTGTGGCGAAGAGCTATGTCTTTCGTGCCACCGGCTCCAATCTGAAGTTCCAGGGCTTCTACGCCGTCTGGCCGCGTGAGGAAGACGAGAAGCTTTTGCCGGTCATGCAGGTCGATGAACTGCTGGATTTTCATGGCCTCAAGCCTGAGCAGCATTTTACGCAGCCCCCCCCACGCTTCTCGGAGGCCAGCCTGATTAAAGAGCTGGAGGAGCAAGGTATTGGCCGTCCAAGCACCTATGTCCCGATCATCAGCACCATCCAGGATCGCGGTTACGTGGATCAGGAGCAGCGCCGTTTTGTGCCGACCTGGTTGGGCGAGACCGTGAACGAGGTGATGAACAAGCACTTCCCGGATATCGTCGATACTGGCTTCACTGCAACGATGGAGCGCAAATTGGATGAGGTTGAAGAGGGGCATTCCTCCTGGACTGAGTTCCTGCGCAATTTCTACGGTGACTTCAAAACGACGATGGAGAAGGCTGAGACCGAGATGAATCGCGTGCAGAAACCAGTCGAAGAGATGGATGAAACCTGTCCAGATTGTGAGCGCAATCTGGTGATTCGTACCGGTCGCTTTGGCCGTTTTATCTCGTGTTCCGGTTTCCCTGACTGTCGCTATCGCCGCTCGTTTATGAATAAGACGGGCGCACTCTGTCCTGTCTGTGGAGGTGACCTGGTTGAGCGCAAGACGCGACAGAAGAAACGTGTCTTCTACGGCTGCGCTAACTATCCTACCTGCAACTTTGCTATGTGGGAGAAGCCTGTACCGGAACTCTGTCCCAAGTGCAACGGGCTGATGGTGATCCCAAAAGTTGGGCAGGACCCGGTCTGTTACAATGAGGTGATTGTGCCGCAACGTAAAGCAGACGAGGAGAAGCCGAAACAAGACAGCTCAGGCGTCGCGAAGAAGGCACGTACAACCAGAGCGAAGAGCGTGGCGGCAGATTCTGCCTCTAGCAAGGAGACTCCAGTCCGTCGTACGACGCGTAAAAAAGCGAGTGCCGAAGAAGCACCGGGCGAAGCCGTGGCCGCCAGGACTCCAGCAACCTCAAGGCGCAGCACAACGAGCAAACGGACAGCGACTAAAACGACGACCAAAACGGCTGCAAAGCCAAAAGCGCGTAAAGTTGGCACGTCGGCAGCGTCCACCAGATCTTCAACAACATCTGCAAAAACGACACGTGCTGCAAAAGCATAATGTGTTTTTCTATTGTGTCAAATGGCCTGATCTACAATCTCCTGGCCTGTAAGCAGGTTCCCTTCTGTTATTGATGAGATTTTTGCATATCTCAGGTATACAAAAAGTCTCATCAATAAAAACCTATTGTGAGTGCCTTCACGAGTTACAACAGAGAATAGGAAAGCCTCGCACATAAGTCACTTGAATCTCTCATTATCTCTTGCATTATGATATAATTGTAGAATAATTTTTGCACTCTTCATCCAGGTAATTGGATTGCTGTTTTGAATTGGAGGAAGATATGCCGCATGCAGTGACGCTGATTCCCGGTGATGGAACCGGACCAGAAATTACTGCGGCTACCCGTCGCGTGCTTGAGGCGACTGGCGTTCCATTTGCGTGGGAGGTTCGTCAGGCGGGTACTGAGACACTGGAGAAGTATGGGACGGTGCTGCCCGACGACGTGCTGGATTCGATTAGAAGTACAAAAGTTGCATTAAAGGGGCCGATCACTACGCCGGTGGGCAAGGGGCAGCGTAGCGCGAACGTTGCTTTACGCAAGAAACTTGATCTTTATGCAAACTTGCGCCCGGCCAAGACCTATCAGGGCTTACGATCACGCTATGACAAGATCGATCTGATCATTGTGCGCGAGAACACCGAGGACCTCTACGCAGGGATCGAGTTTCAGCGCGGCTCTGCTGAACACGAAGAACTGCTTGCCCTGATCGAGCGTATGAGCGGGCACCATCTCGATGCTGACTCCGCGATGAGCATCAAGTACATCTCGATAATGGCAACACGGCGCATCGTGAAGTTCGCCTTCGAGTACGCGCGTGCCAATGGTCGCCGCAAAGTAACGGCTGTCCATAAGGCAAATATCATGCGGCTCTCAGATGGACTTTTTCTCAGCACTGCTCACGAGGTTGCAAAAGAATATCCTGATATCCAGTATGAAGATCGAATTGTAGATAATATGTGTATGCAATTGGTGCAAAAGCCTGAACAATATGACGTGCTGGTACTCCCTAATCTCTATGGTGATATTATTTCTGATCTATCGGCAGGCTTGATCGGTGGTCTGGGAGTAGCTCCCGGCGCGAATATCGGCAATCAATATGCCGTGTTTGAACCGGTACACGGGAGTGCACCAAAGTACGCAGGACAGAACAAGGTCAACCCGATGGCGATGATGTTTTCCGGTGTAATGATGTTACGCCACCTGGGTGAGCGTGACGCAGCCCAACGCCTCGAAAAGGCAATGATGCAAGTGCTCGCTGAGGGAAAATCGGTCACCTACGATCTCAAAATGCGTCCCGACGACCCCACCGCCGTCGGAACCTCCCAGGTCGCCGACGCCGTCATCGACCATCTGCACCGTCTGTAGCGAGGGGATGAAATCATTTGTGCCTTTTTGTGCTATGCGCTATGTCAAGTTTTTAGGAACTTGTGCTGCAATTGAATTCAAATGTATTGGAAAAAGGTTACTGAGAATAGGCGATTAGTCATCTATAAAATGACCGATCGCCTAACGTAAACGATACAGGCAAAAAGCTGCTACCGCTTAGAGCTGGACACAGACTTTGTAGGTTCGTCCAGTGGTACCCGAGACGATGGTACCACTGGCCTTGGCAGGAGTCGAGGGTGAGTAGGTCATGGTGGTGTAAATCGAATAGTTGACGGTCGAGC